>DASWMA010000117.1:0-13038 GCA_036399995.1 Longimicrobium sp.
CAGCGGGGGTTCGGGCGTGTCCCTCCGCTGCGCTCCGGGCCGGGCTGCGCGCGCGGTAGGCAACGATACCGCCGTTGCCAACCGCGCCGGGCCACCGCCGCGCCAGCGGTCCAGCCGATCCTTCGACATCTCCCACGCGCGGCGGCGTCCCGGCCCTCCGGGCGCGCATCCCTCACGCACGGATTGTACGGAGTGTAATTCTGTCACAGGCTGTGGCAGAATTACACTCATGACGGTGCCTCCGGCGAGCGGGGATCGAAACCGGTCGTCGTCGGCGAGTGCATGACGGCGGGCGCGGGATGGTTGGTGAGGCGGCAGGCCGAGGAGGCGAGGATCCATCTATCGTCCGCACGCGTACCACGGTCAAGCAAGGCATCCACGCAACGCGCGGTGTCCACGGCCCTACGGAGCGTCATCCCCGGCGTTCGGGTCGTTCTCCCCGCCGCCGGGGTCGCCGAAGGCCCGGCGCTCGGCGTGCGCGGTGAAGATGCGGTAGGCTTCGGCCAGCGCGGCGGCCAGGGGCGGGCCGCCGGCGGCGTCGGGAAGCGGGCCCAGCTCGCGCAGGATGGCGTCGGGCGTCTCGGCGGCGCGCGGGGTGAAGCGCAGATCGGCCAGCTCCGGCCCGGCGCGCCAGAAGTCCGCCACGGGCCCGGGCTCCTCCTCCGGCGCGGCCGCGGGGGACGGGTCGTCGGACGCCTGGGCGGGGGCGGCGCCGCGCAGCTCGCGCAGGCGCTCCAGCAGGCGCTCGCGCGGCCGGCCGCGCCAGGCCAGCACCAGGAAGGGGTCGGTGTCGAACGCCTCGGCCAGGATGTAGTAGGTGGCCGCCACGTGCTTGCATGGGTTGGCGGCGTCGGGGCACGAGCAGCTGGTGCGCAGCTCCCGCGGCTTCGTGGGGAACAGCGCCAGCCCCGCCGCGGCGAACGCCTGCTCCACGTCGTGCGGCATCTCGCCCGCCAGCAGCGCGGCGGCGAACAGCGCCTCGCCCGCCAGCGCGGCCTCGGCGCGCGCCCAGTCGGCGTCGGTGAAGGGCGCCAGCGCGACGGACACGGCGTACGGCGCGGGCCTCGAGCCCTGCACCTGTGCCGTCACCGTGCCGGGCTCCACCTTCAGCCCCATCACCTGCCCGGTGCGGGCGTAGCTCCGCCCGCGGGTGAGCCGGCCGGGGTCGGTCACCGCCTGCAGCGCCTCGAGGAAGCGCTTCGACCACCAGCTCTCGCCGATGTCGCCGCGCTGGCTGCGCGCGCGGATCCCGTCCTTCGCCTCGCGCCGCGGCCCGTGCTCGTTCCAGCTCCACCAGTCGCTCATCGGATCAAAATCACAGGTGCGTGAGTGCGTGAGTGCGCGAGTGCGTTTGCTTCCGTGCAGTCACCGTCAGCGTGCCGAGAACGAAGACGCACTCGCGCACTTACGCACTCGCGCACCTGTTCCGTTGTTCCGTCACTCCGCCACCGCGTCGGCCGCCAGCGCCACCACGTCGCGCAGCTCGGCGGTGCTCAGCTCGGTGAGCCACGCCTCGCCGGTGCCCAGCACGCTGCCGGCCAGCGCCTTCTTCTCGTCGATCACCGCGTCGATGCGCTCTTCCAGCGTGCCGGCGCACACCAGCTTGCGCACCTGCACGTTGCGCTTCTGGCCGATGCGGAAGGCGCGGTCGGTGGCCTGGTCTTCCACCGCGGGGTTCCACCAACGGTCGTAGTGGATCACGTGGTTGGCCGCCGTCAGGGTCAGCCCCGTGCCGCCGGCCTTCAGCGACAGCAGCAGCACCGGCGGGCCGCCGGGCCCCTGGAAGCGCGCCACCAGCTCGTCGCGCGCGGTGCGTGACGTGCCGCCGTGCAGGAAGGGCACCTCGCGGGCGAAGCGCTCTTCGAGCCGGGCACGCAGCAGGTGCCCCATCTCGGCGAACTGGGTGAACACCAGCGCGCGGTCGCCCACCGCCAGCGCCTCCTCCAGCAGCTCTTCGAGCCGCGCCAGCTTCCCCGAGCGCCCGGCCAGCGCCGAACGGTCCTGCAGGAGCTGCGCGGGGTGGTTGCACACCTGCTTCAGCTTCATCAGGGTGGAAAGGACCAGCCCGCGCCGCTCGATCCCCTCGCTGTTCTCCACCTTCTCCATCATCTCGCTTACCGTGGCCTGGTAGAGCGAGGCCTGCTCGCGGGTGAGGTTGCAGAACACCTTCATCTCCACCTTGTCGGGGAGGTCGGCGATGATCCCGCGGTCGGTCTTCAGGCGGCGCAGCACGAAGGGGCGGGTCAGGCGCTGCAGGCGGGCGGCCGCGTCGGCGTCGCGGTAGCGCTCCACCGGCACCGCGAAGGCGCGGCGGAAGTCGCTGGCGCTTCCCAGCAGGCCGGGGTTCAGGAACTCCATGATCGACCACAGCTCGCTCAGCCGGTTCTCCACCGGCGTGCCGGTGAGCGCGATGCGGCGCGGCGCGCGGAAGCTGCGCACCGCCTGCGACTGCCGGGCCGCGGCGTTCTTCACGTTCTGCGCTTCGTCCAGCACCACGCGCCCCCACTCCACCTGCGCCAGCTCGTCACGGTCGCGGGCCGCCAGCGCATAGGTGGTGATCACCAGGTCGGCGTCCTTCACGGCCTTGCGCAGCTCGTCGCCACCCAGCCGCTCGGCGCCGTGATGGACGTGCACCGTCAGCCCGGGCGCGAACTTCTCCGCCTCGCGCCGCCAGTTGCCCACCAGTGACATCGGGCACACCATCAGCGTGGGGAGAGGGCGTGCGGCGCGCTTCTTCCCCCGGCCCCCCACCGGCGCGCGCTCGGCCAGGAGGAGCGCCAGGAGCTGCACCGTCTTCCCCAGCCCCATGTCGTCGGCCAGGCAGGCGCCCACGCCCAGCCGGTCGAGGAACGCCATCCACCCCACGCCGCGGCTCTGGTAGGGGCGCAGCGTGCCCATGAACCCCGGCGGCTCGGGCGCGGGCTCCACGCCTCCGTCGCCCTGGGCGGCCAGCAGGTCGCGCAGCCAGCCGTGCGCCTCCACGCCGGCCACGGTCAGGCCGCCGGCGGACGCGTCTTCGCCGCCGCCCATGGCCAGCCGCAGCGCCTCGGCAGCGGTCATCTCGCCGCTGGCGCCGCGCTGGAAGAGGCGCAGGGCGGCCTGCATCTCGTCGGGGCGGATCTCCACCCACTGCCCGCGGAAGCGCACCAGCGGAACCTTGTGCCGCGCCAGCGCCTCCAGCTCGGCCGCGGTCACCGGCTCGCCGCCCAGCGACAGCTTCCAGTCGAACGCCACCAGCGCCTCCATCCCGAAGCGCCCCTCCGCCTCGTTCTTCGGCGACGGCCGCGTCTCCAGCTTCGCCCCCAGCCGCGCGGCGCGCTTCCCCCACCACCCGGGCACGCGCACGCCGAAGCCGGCCTGCGCCAGCAGCGGCGCGCCATCGCGGAGAAAGCGGTAGGCGCCGTCGGCGTCGAGGGTGCACCCGGTGGGCCTGGCCGTCTTCAGCCCCGGCTGCAGCGGCGGAAAGATGCGCAGCGCGCGCCCCAGGTCTTCCAGCAGCCGCTCCTGGGGATCGTCCATGGTGCGGCGCAGCACTTTCAGCGGCCCCTTCGCGCGCCACACCTCGTCCGCCGACACCAGCAGGCTGGGGTCGTCCGCGGCCTGCAGCAGGAACTCCAGCCGCCACGGCCCGTCCGCCGCGGGCGCCGGCGCCAGGGACGCGATGGACGCATCCTCCGCCGGCGGCTCGGGCGGGGGCGACAGGCGGAAGCACGTCCGCAGCCCGTGCGCGGCCGCCGGTGCCGCGGGGCTCTGCCACGCGGCGACCGCGTCGCGCAGCCGCGCACCGTCGTCCGCCCCGGTGGCGGACGCGCCACCGCGCGGGTCGAGCAGCGCCGCCAGCCAGCGCTCGCCCGCGGTGCGGCGGCCGCGGCGCGCGGGGAGCAGCGCGTGCCCCGCCAGCGCCTGGCGCACGCAGGCGTCCACCAGCCCCGCCAGCGCCACCCCGGCGGGGTCGTCCACCGGGGCGCCGTCGGGCCCCTGCGCCGCGCCGCAGGCCCGCGGCACCGCCCGCCGCAGCAGCGCCATCCGCGCCGCGTCGCCCTCGTCGTGCAGCGCCGGCCGCCACACCGCGGCGAAGCCCCCGCGCCGCTCCTCGATCCACGGCAGCACCCGCCCGCGCGCGGCCAGCTCCACCGCCAGCTTCGCCACCTCGGCCAGCCCGCGCACCGTGTCGCCGATCACCACGCCTTCGGGAGGCGCCGCCGGGAGGCCGAGCAGGAAGTCCAGCGCGGCGGCGTGCGGCAGGAAAGCCGCCACCACCGTCCACGGCATCGGCTGCGTGGCCCCGTCCGCAGGCGTCGCGTCCGTCCCGACGAGCTGAGGCGAGGCCTGGGGCGCGCGCTTGAACGAGGGGAGGATGAGTGTGGCCTTGAACCAGTCCCTGATCAGACCGGTGGCGCCGAGGTGGGCTAGGACGTCGGGAAGATCACGCCGCGACGCCGCGAACGGGTGCGGGCGCGGCTTGCGGACGCTCATCCGCCCATCCACGAACCGGCCGCCGAACGACGACTCGGCCCAGAGATAGAGCCCGGTGGTGGTGATGCAGGCGTGGACTACGTTCACGGCGGATGAGTTCCTGGGATGCGCTCCGGAAGATCAGCCGTAACGTACGATTTGTTCGATTGACGGGCCAGCGGGGAAGGGACACAGGTACGGAGCGCGCGACCGGTCTGCCTCTCGAACTCTGCTCTCGGCGCGGTGCAGGTGTTGAAGCACGACCATCGACGCCGCAGTCCGCGAAGGCGGACTTCCCGAAGTTTCAGCCGCCGGTTTCAACCGGCGGCGAATGGACGGGCGGCTTCGCCGCGAGCATCGGAGGAAAGGGAGTCAAGGGGAGATCTTTATCGCGCGTCTCCCCCTGACTCCCTTGCCTCCGATGCTCTGCGTTCATGCAGTTCGCCAGCCTGCTACCACTCCGCTTCCCGCTCCACCGACCCTCACATGTCGTGGTACTCCGACGCGTCGCGGCATTCGTACAGGAACCAGCGGCCGCCCAGCGGCGTCACGCTCAGGCGGTTGCATGCGGAGATCGAATCGCCGCCGCCGTCGGCGTACAGCAGGTCGGGCGCGAAGGGTGCCGCCGTCCGCAGGCGGAGGCCGCCGTTCACGTAGCTCCAGCCGGTCACGCCCATGCGCCGGAGCGCCGCCGAGTTCGCGTCCTCCGCCCCCGACCGCACCACGGACGCATCGGGCGTCTCACCGAAGTCCAGCAGCCTCGCCCGCTCGGCCGTCAGCACGTCGAGCTCGGTGGCGTGTGACGCGACGAACGCTTCCATCCCCGCCCGTGCCGCCGGCTCGATCAGCGCGATCGCCAGCACCAGCGACAGGAAAACCGCCAGCAACGCCTTCAGGTCGTCGCGGGTGCGGGTGATGGCGGCGCTCAGCAACAGCGCCAGGCCACAGCCGGGGATCACCAGCGCCCACGGGATCACCAG
This sequence comes from Longimicrobium sp., assembly GCA_036399995.1. Classification (GTDB taxonomy): domain Bacteria; phylum Gemmatimonadota; class Gemmatimonadetes; order Longimicrobiales; family Longimicrobiaceae; genus Longimicrobium. The sequence goes on from DASWMA010000117.1 coordinate 5,436, forward strand.
CCCCACGAACACCGCGTCGCCCAGGTATGGCCCCGCCGCGGTGAACGCCACGGGTGTGAAGGCGCCGATCACACACCCGGCCGTGGTCACGCGCCGCACCTTCTGCACCTTCTGCCGCAGCACCTCGCGATCGGGCGCGTGCGCCGGTAGCAGCGGCGGGTCGCCCGGCGGCAGCAGCGCCAGCACGGGCGCGGCGGCCGGGGCGCTCACGGCACCCTCCGCGTTTCGCTGACGTACCCGTGCGTGGTGGGAGCGGTGGACGCCTGGCCGGCCGGGCACATCGCCCGCAGCTCGGCGCGGTGCTCGCGCACGGCGCTCACCGCGCGCGACCGACCCAGGCTCCAGGCGCGCCAGTCCTCGTCGGCGCCGCTCCACTCGCGCAGCAGCCGCTGCGACACGTCGCAGCGCGCGTCGGCCGGCACCGCGCTCAAGCGCCGCAGCAGCCCGGGCACCGCGTCGCCGCTCAGCGAGGCGGCGTAGAGGGCGTCGAAGCGGACGGGCGCCTCCTGCCGCGACGCGTTCACCCGCACGATCAGCGCGTCGGGATTGGCCACGTGCAGCAGGATCACCGTCTCCACCGCCGCCGTCAGCGCGCCGAAGGCGAAGCGGTCGCGACGGCCGCGCAGCACCGTCCAGCAGAACCAGCCGAACACCGCGCTCAGCCACATCATGAACGCAGTGGTGTAGATCCGCAGCTCGGTGAGGCCGTAGGCGCTCTGGTACAGCCGCATCCGGTGCAGCGCGCTCACGATGATCACGAACACCAGCCCCACCATCACCCCCGCGGCGATGCGGAACACGCGCTCGGCGCGCCCGCCCTCGGCCCGCAGCAGCCAGTGCAGCCCCATCAGCATGGGCAGCACCAGCCCCGCCACCGCGCACAGCTCGAAGAAGCCGCGCCGCGCGTATTCGGCGAAGGTTGCGGTGCCCGGCTGCAGCAGGTGCTGGTAGCTGCCGAAGAAGTGCGGGAGCTGCACGATCACGAACGCCAGGAAGAGCAGGTCCAGCAGCCCCACCACCGTGGCCACCTCCACGATCCCCATCCGCGGCTCCCACCCCGGCGCCGCCACGGCAGCGGCCACGTCCTTCCGCCCCGGCGGGAGCACCAGGCTGCGCAGCACGCCGGCCGCGCCCCAGGCGAACACCAGCGCCAGCATCACGTGCGACAGCGTCTTCGGCACGTCCACGTTGAAGGTGGCGCTCACCAGCCGGTCGAACCCCGCGTCGGCCGCCACCAGCAGCGAGCCGAACAGCAGCAGCAGCGGCAGGGCGATCGCCACGCCCCGGGCGGCCGCCAGCGCGTGGCGCGTCCACCCGTCGCGCCGGATCTCGTGCCACCCCACATCCTTGAACAGCAGCGGCACGGCGCCGCAGGTGGCCTGGAACGCCGCCTCCAGCATCCCCCCGCAGTAGCGCGCCAGCCCCGCCACCCGCACGCTCCCGCCGCGCGCGTGATAGACGGCCAGCGCCAGGATCACCGCGATGGCGGTCAGGTCCAGCGCCTTGAGCGTGGGCGAGTCGCGCCAGGCCATCAGCGCGCTCACGGCCAGGGTCACGGGGATCCACCCCACCTGCGCGTCTTCCGTCCGGGCCCAGCGCTGCAGCCCGGCGGCGGCGGCCACCAGCGCGGCGGCCCACAGCGTCAGGTTCAGCCCCCAGGGCGCGGGGCGCAGCAGCGCGTCGCCCAGCGCGCCCAGCGCCAGCGCGGCGGCGGCCACGCCCAGGCCGTGGCGTGTGCGCGGGCTCAGCGGCGCCCGCGCGGGAAGGGGGACGGCGGCGATCGATTCCACGCTCATCTCACGAGGCCTTTCGTCCGTTGGACGCCCGTTCCACGACCGTGGAGCGGCGGTTGATGGGGGTGACGCCGCGCTCTTCGCCCGTGTCGGGGAACGAGCCGCGGCCGAAGAAGACGCTCGACGCCAGGGGGCGCAGCAGGGGCGAGCGCATGGCCGCGCACCCCAGCTCGGCCAGCCACGGCGAGCGGATGGACGACAGCGCCCGCCGCAGCGCCAGCCGCGAGCGGAAGCGCCGCCGGAACGCGTTCCCCGAATACTGCTCCAGCACCGCCGGGTCGCCGTCGGCCAGGAAGTCGGTGCTCACCCGCGCCGCCAGGGCGGAGAGGCGGATGCAGGGGTCCAGCCCCCCGGCGGTCAGCGGCGACACCGCGCCGGCCGCGTCGCCCACCAGCACCCCGCGGCGCGAGACGATGCGCGGCAGCACCCCGCCCACGGGGATCCGTCCCCCGCGCCGCTCGTCCGGCACGCGCCCGACCAGCCCGAAGCGGCCTTCGACCCGCGCCCGGAAGCGCCGCAGCGCCTCGGCGGGGTGGAAGCGGCCGGCGTAGCCGCCCACGCCCACGTGCACCTCCTCGCCGTCCGACACCACCCAGGCCAGGTACCCCGGCGCCAGCACCGGGTCGAGCCAGCAGTGGAAGGCGGGGGTGCCCGCCAGCCGGATGCGGAACACCTCTTCCACCCCCACGATCCACTCGCGGTTCTCGCTCAGCCCCAGCGCGCGGGCCACGGGCGAGGTGGCGCCGTCGGCGCCCACGATCCAGCGCGTCCGCACGCTCCGCCCCGCCTCGCCTCCGTCCAGGAGCACGACGGAGCGCTCGCCGTCGTCCAGCACCCCGGCGAAGCGGGAGAGCGGCGCCCACTCCACCCCGGCCGCGATGCAGCCGTCCAGCATCCGCCGGTACAGGGGGCCCATGCGGCCCACGCGGTACTCGGTGACCGGGCTCTCCAGCGGCAGCTCGCGGCCGCCGGGCGAGTAGAGGACCACGTGGCGCACCGGCGGCCCCAGGCAGTCGTCGGGGAGGTCGAAGTCTTCCAGCGTGCGGCGAACGAAGATCCCCGTGGTGTGCACGGCGCGGTCGACCGCGGCCTTCTGGTCGGCCAGCAGCACCCGCAGGCCGCGCTCCCCCAGGCGGCGGGCCGTCTCCAGCCCCGCCAGCCCGGCGCCCACCACCACCGCGTCATAGTGGTCGCTCATCGGCCCACCTCCGCGTTGCCGGCGGGGGACGGTTCCGGCAGGCGGACCGGCACCCGGGCGGAGGCGTCGACCGCCGAGGCGGCCGGATGGCAGTCGCTCTCGCGGGCGGACCTGGCGTTCCCCGGCTCCACCGGCGATGCCGGGCTCACCACCGAAAGCCCGGCGAGCACCGCCAGGTAGGCGCCCGCCACCCCCGCGCCCGCCGTCGCGACGCGCCTGGCGGCGAAGCCGTTGCCGCGCGCCAGCAGGATCACGAACGACACGCCCAGCGCCCACAGCATCGCCGCCGTCCCCAGGAAGACGAGGACGGAGAGAAGGGTGCTCCCCTGGAAGTTGAAGATCGGTTCGACCGAGATCGGTTCCATCGGACTGCCTTCTTCGGGTGATCGTTTACCGGTGCCGCGTCCTTCGAGTCCTGAGTTCTGCGTCCTGAGTGCTAGGTGCCAGGTGCCAAGTGCCAAGTGCTGAGTCTGAGCGGTTCACTCTCGCACCTTCGCACCTTCGCACCTTCGCACCTTCGCACCTTCGCACTTTCGCACTTTCGCACTTTCGCACTTTCGCACTGCAGTTCACGCCGTCGCCTTCACCCGCCCGAACCGCCGGTCGCGGTGGTGGAACTCGGCCACCGCCTCGCCCAGGTCCGCCGCGCCGAAGTCCGGCCACATGCGCGGGGTGAAGTACAGCTCCGCGTAGGCGCACTCCCACAGCAGGAAGTCGCTCAGACGCTGCTCGCCGCCGCTGCGCACCAGCAGGTCCACGTCGGGGGTGGGCACCGCCGCGCCGGCGGCCGCGCCCAGCAGCGCCGCGAACTCGTCGCGGCTCACCTCGCGCCCTTCGGCCATCGCCGCCGCGCGCACCATGGCGTCGCGGGCCGAATAGTCGATGGCCAGGCGCAGGTGCAGCCGCTCGCCGTGCGCGGTGGCCTCCTCGGCGCCCGCGATGGCGCGCAGCAGCACCTCGGGAAGGCGGTCGCGCCGGCCGATCACCGTCAGCCGCACCCCGTTCTCGATCAGCCTGGCCGTCTCGCTGGCCAGGTAGCTCCGGAACAGCCGCATCAGCGCCCCCACCTCGCGCGGCGGGCGCTGCCAGTTGTCGCTGCTGAAGGCGTACAGCGTGAGCGTGCCGATCCCCAGGTCGGGCGCGGCCTCCACGACGCGCCGCACCGCCTTCGCGCCCTGCCGGTGGCCCGCCACCCGCGGCAGCCCCCGCGCGTTGGCCCAGCGCCCGTTGCCGTCCATGATCACGGCCACGTGCAGCCCCTCCCGCCGCCCCGCACCCAAAGTGCTCTGCATCGTAAAGTGCCTCTGCAAAAAAAATTGCGGTCTTCCCGCCGTCAGCGGTCGCGAACGGCCTGGATGATCGCCTCCATGTGGTTCAGGTACGCCTCCAGCGCGCGCCGGCCCGAATCGGTCAGCCGGAACTCGGTGCGGGGGACGCGTCCCTCGAACGTCTTGCTGCACTGCACGTAGCCCGCGTCCTCCAGCTTGCGCGCGTGCACGCTCAGGTTGCCGTCGGTCAGCGCCATCATGTCCTTCAGCTCGTTGAAGGTCAGCGACGCGTTCACCGCCAGCGCGCTCACGATCCCCAGCCGGACCCGCTCGTGGATCAGCCGGTCCAGCTCGGGGGCACCCGCCTCGGCGCCGCCCGTCAGGGTGCGCAGCCCGGCCGCCTGCTCCGTGGCCCGCCGTGCCTCAGCCACCGTACCTCCTCGCGATCAGGGTACCGAACACCACGTGCAGCCCGCCGAACCCCGCGGCCATGAACGCGTCGCCCCACCCCGGCGGCGACACCAGCGCCGCCACCCCCAGCAGCATCAGCAGGAACCCCATCACCGGCACCACCCGCACCGAGTTGGTGCCCGCGGTCACGATCCCGGTGCCGTACAGCAGCAGCCACATCCCCGGCAGCAGCGACAGGTCGCCCGCGCGGAAGAGCACCACCGTGAGCACCGCGCCGGCCATCAGCGGCGGCGCCAGCGAAAGGACGAACTTGCGCCCCGGCCCCGAGCGGATCGGCTCGCCGATGGCGCGCGCCTTCATCCCCGTGGTCACCACGCCGATCCCCGTGGCCACCACCGCGGCGATCACCCAGGTGGCCAGCCAGTTGTCGGCGCTCCCCTGCCGCGAGGCCAGCCACGCGGCCAGCGCGCCGGTGATGCCGATCACCACCTGCCCCCATCCCGAGACCGCCGTGAAGCTCCCCGCGCGCTCCATGGTGCGCCGGATGAACTGCAGGTTGTCCATCGCCCGCTCGTGCAGCTCGAGCGAGGGCTCCTCCTCTTCGGGAGGCCTGCGGAAGGGGATGATCTCGGCCATGGTGCTCCGATGATGCGTTGCGCTGCGCCGGATGTCAAGTGCTTTGCGATGTAAAGCACGGATCGTGCCGGACTGAAGTACGAAAGTGCGGAGGTACGGGGGTACGGAGGTACGAACGTCCGCGCACATCCGTCGCTCCGGGAACCCGGCACCTTACCCGGGCTCGACGGATTCCGTGCGCGGCTGGCCGGCGGGGCGGCCGCGCAGCGCGTTGCGCACCGCCGCGGGCCCGTAGCGCGGCACCGCCAGCCCGAACCCCAGCACCACGGGGAGCCCGGTGGTGATCGCGCGCCACGCGAGGAAGACGGGCCCCGCCGTTCCGCCCAGCTCGCCCGCGGTGCCCGCCGACGCCATCAGCTCCACCACCCCCGCGCCGCCGGGGGTGGGGAAGAAGAGCTGGCCGTACATCAGGGTGAACGAGCCCAGCATCAGCACGCCCATGGACGGCGGAGCGGGGAGCGTCTGCGCCAGCACGGGAAGGACGGCGATCCGCGCGGCCACGCTGACCACGGTGAGGGGCACGCTCACCAGCAGCGGCCACCACCCCAGCGCGCCTCGCAACGCGGCCGTGGCGGGCGCGGCGGCGGCGGAGGACGCGCGCCCGGCGCGGCTCCGGCGGGCCCACGCCCACGCGGCCACGCTCGCGGCGGCGACCGCCAGCAGCCAGGGAACGCCGTCGGCCGCGCGCTCCGCCAGCCGGGGGCCCACGGCCGCCCACCACTCCGCGCCCGCCAGCCACGCCAGCGCGGCGCCGGCGACCGCCACCACGGCGAAGTAGCTCACCATCTCCACCGCCAGCACGGCCACGCCCGCCCCGGCGGGCACCCCGGCCGCCATCAGCCCCACCCATCGCGCCGGCTCGCCGCCCAGCCGCATCGGCGTGGTGGCCCCCGCCGCATCGCCGAAGAGGATCGCCACGGAGACGTCGGCCAGTGACGGCCGCGCGCCCGCGCCGCCCAGGAAGCAGCGCAGCCGCACCGCACGGGCCACCACGTCCACCGCCATCAGCGCCACGCAGAGGGCGCAGGCGAGGGGAAGCGTCATCGTCTCTGCCGGTCGGGTGGGAAGCGATTCACAACGCCGAAAGCTGTGCGCGCACGCCGCCGCGCGCCAGCGTCACGGTCCGCACGGTCGCCTCGTCCCCCCGGCAAAAGCGCGGACGCGCGCCCTGGAGCCGCATGCCCGCGGGGGAGGCTAACCATGCGTCTGGGGGAGGTTTGGCACGAGGGGAACGATCCGCGGGACCCGGCCGGCAGCGGTGGGCTGGAAGGGGAACGAAACGGTCGGGGTTGAAACCGCGGGCGTCCGGCTTCGTACACAGCACCCGGGCTCGGCATCGCCGGACGATCTGCGCCGCTCGCACGGAGCAGTTGACAGAGGGGAACAAGCGATGCAAGTTGAATCACCACTTGCTCGTCCGTGATTTGTCGGACGCGTGAGCCCCACCTTCGTTCGCCGCCGCCCGGTGGCGCCCGTTTCCCCCATCACGGCCCGTAGAGGAGACCCTCCGATGAAGCGCATTGCACTCGCCCTGACCGCCGTTGCCGGCCTCGTCATGACTACCGCCGCCGCCGTTCCCCAGGACGAGTGGACTCAGCAGGTACGCCGCCTTCTGCAGCGCGCCGGGCAGACGTTCGAGGAGCGCGGCTACGAGATGACGCACCAGATCTACACCGGCTCGCTGAACGACGACCGCAACGAGTTCGTGTCGCTGCGCCTGAACATCGGCACCCAGTACCAGATCATGGGCGCCTGCGACGAGGACTGCAGCGATCTCGACATGACGATCTACGGGCCCAACGGCAGCGAGATCGACTCCGACATCCAGATGGACGACTTCCCGATCGTGTCGGTGACGCCCACCCGCTCGGGCACCTACCGGCTGAAGGTGGTGATGGCCACCTGCACGGCCGAGCCCTGCCGCTACGGCGTCGGCGTCTTCGGCAAGTAAGCCGCGGACGCACCCGGCCGGCTCTTCGAAGCCCCTCCGCCCTGCCGGCGGAGGGGCTTCGTGCATACCCGGGTGAACAGGTGCGTGAGTGCGTGAGTGCGTGAGTGCGTGAGTGCGTGAGTGCGTGAGTGCGTGAGTGCGTGAGTGCGTGAGTGCGCAGGATCGTTGCTGGACAGATTCTGGGCTCTTCGTCGATCTGGTTGCAATCTGACAACCGCGTAGCGCCGTACTTGTCGACGAGTGGCTGCAGGCTCGGAATGCGCTGAGTATCGAAATTTTTTGCAGGACACCCCCCTCGGGAGCTCACCCCGTCTTCTGCGCCTGGAGGCCTGGCCAACTGCGTCAT
>DASWMA010000118.1:0-6413 GCA_036399995.1 Longimicrobium sp.
TGGGACGGGTTCAGCATGGTGGAAGTGCTGATGGTGCTGGTGATCTTCGGGATCCTGGCGGCCATGGTGGGCCCGCGGCTGAACCTGGCCCCCGCGCGCGGCACCGCGGCCGCGCAGCTGGCGGGGAGCACGCTGCTGGCCGCCCAGCGCGCGGCGGTAGCCCGCCAGCACAACGTGGTGGTGGCCTTCGACCAGCCCCGCCGGCGGATGCGGGTGCACTACGACAGCGACAACGACGGCCGCGCCGAAGACACCGAGCACGTGACCTGGGTGGCGCTTCCGGAGGGGGTGGTGTTCGGGCGGGGTGCGGCGCCGGCCGGCCGGGCGGGCGCCGGCGCGGTCACCTTCCGGCAGCGGCAGGACGGCTTCCCCGCCGTGTTCTTCCTGCGCAACGGGAGCGCCTCCGAAGAGGGAGGCTTCTACCTGGTCACCGCCGCCAGCCAGGCGCCGGGGAAGGCGGCCGAGGCGCGGATGGTGGTGCTCGACCGTGCCACCGGCCGCCCCAGCTGGCAACGCTACGACGGGAGCACATGGAAAACCGAGTTCTGACGCGCCGCGCCGATGCCGGGTTCACCCTGGTGGAGGTGATGGTCTCGATGGTGATCCTGGCGATCGTGCTGGTGGGCTTCCAGGCCGCCGCCACGCAGCGCCTGCTGGGCGACCTGCAGGTGCAGGACACCCGCAACGCCGCCGTGCAGCTCGCCGCCGACCGGCTGCGCGTGGTGCAGCTCGACCCCGTCTACAACGAGCTGTTCAACCGCTACAACGGCCGCGAGACCGACATCCCCGGCTACCCGGGCTTCACCCGCGTGACCACCGTGGCGCAGACGGTGAGCGGCGGCAACGACTTCACCACCGTGACCGTGCAGGTCACCCGGCCCGGGCTGGCCGTTCCCGTCCAACGCTCCACGGTGATCGCCGCGCCATGAACGCCGCCGCCCGCCTGCGCGACACCCGCGGCATGACGCTGGTGGAGCTGATGGTGTCCACCCTGATCGTGATGGTGGTGATGGGGGCCGCGCTCGGCTTCTTCCACGCCCAGGGGCGCGCGCTGCGCGCCGGCACCGGCCAGTTCGCGCTCACGCAGAACTACCGCCTGGCGCTGGGCACCCTGGCCAGCCAGGTGCGCGCCGCCGGGAGCAACACCGCCCCCGGCCAGCCCTTCCTGGTCTACGCCGGCCCCAACGCCGTGGCCTTCAACGCCGACTTCGTGTCGCGCGACCCCAACGAGCTCTTCGCCGTGTCGGTCGACACCGCGGCCGCGCTGGGCGAGGTGGAGGCGCTGCGCTCGGTGGACCGCTTCACCCTCCCGGCCACCACCTTCGCCTACCCCGACACCAGCTACCGGATGGGGGCGGTCAACTCGGGCGCCGAGACGCTGGTCTTCTTCTTCACCCCCGACACCACCACCGCGCGCGGCGACGACTTCGTGCTGATGCGGCAGGTGAACCGTGGCGCGCCGGCCGTGGTCGCGCGCAACCTGCTGCGCACGCCCGGCACGCCGTTCCTGGAGTACCTGTACCCGCGCGACAACGTAGGGACCCCGCAGACCATCGAGCGCTTCACCGGGGTGGAGCTCACGCATTCGGCCCCGGTGCACGGCAGGCGCGACGGGGCCGCCCCCGACACCGGCGCCGCCGCGCGCATCGACCTGGTGCGCGGCGTCCGCGTGAACCTGACCGCCACCGACGGCGGCACGGGGAGCCGCGAGCGCCGGCGCTCGGTGAGCCGCACCATCCTCCTCCCCAACGCCGGCGTGGCCGCGCTGGAAAGCTGCGGCGAGGCGCCGCAGATGGGGGCCTCGCTCTCGGCCACCTCGTCTTCGCCGGGGTTCCCGCCGCAGGTGACGCTGGCGTGGAACGCCGCCACCGACGAGCGCGCCGGCGAGCAGGACGTGCTGCGCTACGTGATCTGGAAGCGGGTGCAGGGCGCCGCCGACTGGGGGCCGCCGTACGTGAGCGTCCCCTCGGGGAACCCGTCGTACGTGTACGTGGACACCCAGGTGCAGCCCGCCCGCACCTACGACTACGCCATCGCGGCGCAGGACTGCACGCCCTCCATGTCGACCCAGTCCTTCACCTCGGCCACCCTCCCATGACCCCATTCCCACTCCCCGTCCGCCGGCGGCTGGCCGACCAGCGGGGGATCGCGCTGGTGCTGGTCCTGTTGCTGGTGGTGGCGGTGGGCGCGCTGGGGCTGGCGGCCATCACGCTCAGCGGCAACACCACGCTGATCAACGCCTGGGACGAGCGGCAGGACGAGCTCGAGACCGTGGCCGAGGCCGGGCTCGAGGCGGGGCGCAGCCGGCTGAACTCGTCGCGCGCGCTCTTCCCCGACAGCGGCTACGTGACGCTCGAGGACGGGGCCGCGGTGGCCGACGCCGCCGGCCGCACCATCCCCGGGGTGCGGCGCTACACCTACGCGGGCCCGATCGGCGTGTCCACCGGCCAGTACGGGGTGTTCGGCAGCCTGGTGTCGGTCGCGCGCTACGCCAACGGCGACCGCGTGGTGCGCCGCGCCGACGTCACGCAGGAGAGCTTCGCCAGGTACGCCTACTTCACCGACGTGGAGGGGAGCATCGTCTTCGGCGGCGGCGACCAGATCCAGGGGCCGGTGCACTCCAACGACTCGCTCCGCATCCACGCCACCGGCGCCACCTTCAGGGGGCCGGGGATGGTGACCACGGCGAAAGGGATCGCCGGGGCGGGGAACGCCTCGTTCGTGGGCGGGAAGAAGGAGAACGCCGGGCGGATCGAGCTTCCCCCCACGGCCGAGCTCACCCGGCTGCAGGGATACGCGTCGGCGGGCGGCACCACCTTCACCGAGCCCACGGGCGGCAACCCCGGCACGGCGCGGATGCGCATCGAGTTCCTGTGGATCGACCTGAACGACAACCGCGCGGCCGAGCCCGACGAGGGGTTCTTCCGCGTGTACGTGTCGAACCGCGACTGGTACCTGATGGGTCAGCAGCCCCCCGGCGGCGGCGGATGGACCACCTCCCCCAACTGCGGCTTCTGGCGCTCGCTGTCGCCGGGGCGCGGCCGCTTCGTGATCCCCGACAGCGGCAACAACGCCGCCGCCCGGCGCGCCATCCTCACCACCGCGTCGCGGCGGTGCTTCCTGGGCGGCGACCCCACCTTCCGCCACGACAGCGTGTTCGACCCCGAAAGCTGGAACACGGGGAACCGGCAGGGTTGGATCCCGCGGCAGTTCGCCTGGAGCGGCGCCATGCCCGCCCGGATCGCCGCGCGCGGCGACCGCGACTTCCTGTATCCCCTCTCGCGCTCCTTCAACCCGAACTTCAAGGGGGTGATCCACGTGAGCGGGAGCGTGGCGCTGAGCGGAACGGTGCGCGGCCGGGTGACCATCGCGGCCACCAGCAACATCTTCATCGCCGACGACCTGAACTACTCGATCCAGCCGGGCGGCTCCAGCGACTGCCAGGACGTGGACATGGTGGGGCTGTTCGCCGGGCAGAGCGTGATCGTGGCCGACAACTCGCTGAACACGCCCCAGCAGATCCCCGGCGCGGGGAGCACCTGGTACGCCTTCGACGACAGCAACACGGGGCTGTTCCTGCAGGGCGTGGTGCTGGCGCTGAACGTGTTCACGGTGCAGAACCACACCCTGGGCCCCACCGATGCCAACGACTGCGAGCGCACCAACTGGGGGCGCGGCTGCCTGTACCTGTCCGGCGGCGTGATCCAGCAGACGCGCGGCGCGGTGGGGCTCAGCGACGGCCACGGCTTCCTGAAGCGCTACTCGTACGACGTGTGCGCCGCCAAGAAGCCGCCGCCGTACTTTCCCACCACGGGCCGATTCAGCCGCTCGCGGTACTACGAGATCGATCCCGTGAACTTCGACGTGGCGTCGTTCTACCGCCGCTGGAACGCCGGGTCCTGATCCGGGTCCGCGGATCCCGTGGCGGAGCCGGCACCGCTGGATTTCACACGGAGTGAACGGAGTCAGCGGAGGAAACGGAGAAGTGCAGGATCGGCCCTCCGTTTTTCCTCCGTTGACTCCGTTTCCTCCGTGTGAAACGTGTTGTTGGCGGAGCCCGGGATGAGACCACCTTCGGCGGACGCCACGACCGATCGATCACGCACGTATATCGCAGGGATAGAACGAATGGGAGTGGGAGCGAAATGACAGCGGCGGTACAACCCGGGTAGCCGAACCTGGCGGAACTTACGATGCCGTAAATACCTGCACGAAAGCCTTGCTTCGCCCTTCCGTGCGAGACATTCTGCGTCCGGCGGAACGTGGTGCGCGTCGCAGCTCTCCGGGCCCCGCCGGAGCACTGCAAGGGACGACACGCCGCACGTGTCCACGCTGAAGCGTTTGTCCAATTGCGGATATTTTGTGCCGTGCCGTGAGGTAGCTTCCAATCACCCGTGAAGAACCATCCCGTCCATGAACGAGCTGACCAACGTATTGCACGACGTGCTGAAGGCACTGGGGATCGAAGGCGTCGAGACCGTGGGCCTGCATCGCCGCGCCGAGCTGGGCGACCACCACCACCGCCCCACCCCCGCCGAGTCGGGGGGCGGATGAGCGCGGCGTCAAGGGATTGCCGGGAGCCGCGCGCGGGGGAATCTTTCCCGCTTCCACGCCGCACCCGGACCACCCAGCGACCCTGCAACCGATGCCGTCCACCGCCCCCGAGCTCGTGGTAGACCTCCGCTCCGACACGGTCACCCGGCCCTCGCCCGAGATGCGGCGGGCGATCGCCGAGGCCGAGGTGGGCGACGCCGTGCTGGGCGACGACCCCACCGCCGCCGCGCTGGAGCGCTACGCCGCCGAGGTGCTGGGAAAGGAGCGCGCGCTCTTCTTTCCCAGCGGAGTGATGGCGAACACGGCCGCGATCCTGGTTCTCGCCGAGCCGGGGACCGAGGTGGTGATCGACGCCACCGGGCACATGCTGAACTGGGAGGAGTGCGCCGCGGCCCAGCTGGGGGGGGTGCAGTTCCGCGCCGTGCAGACGGGCGACGGTCTGCTGACGGCGGACGACGTGGCGGCCGCCATCCGCCCCCCGTCGCCCTTTTTGCCGCGGACCGGCGCGGTGTGCCTGGAGAACACGCACAACTCCGCCGGCGGCCGGGTGCTGCGGCTGGTGCAGCTGAAGGCCGTGGCCGAGGCGGCGCGCGAGCGGCGCGCGCGCGTGCACCTCGACGGCGCGCGCCTCCCCAACGCCGCCGCGGCCAGCGGGCTCCCCATGAGCGCCTACGCCGAGCACGCCGACACGGTGATGGTGGCGCTCTCCAAGGGGCTGGGCGCCCCCGTGGGCTCCATCCTGGCCGGGAGCGAGGTGCTGATGGAGAAGGCGTGGCGCGTGCGCCGCCGGCTGGGCGGCGGGATGCGGCAGGCCGGGATCCTGGCCGCCGCGGGGCTGTACGCGCTGCGCAACAACCTGGAGCGGCTGGCGCAGGACCACGCCCGCGCCAACGCGTTGGCCCGCCGCTGCGGCGCGGTGCCCGGCGTGGCCGCGCTCAAGCCGCAGACCAACATCGTGATGCTGGACCTGCACGACGACCGGCTCGACCCCGCCGCCATCCTTGCCGGCCTGGCCGAGCGGGGCGTGTGGATGACGCAGTTCGGCCCGCGGCGGCTGCGCGCGGTGACCCACCTCGACGTGGACGACGCCGGGGTGGAGCGCGCCGCGGCGGCGTTCGAAGCGGTGGTGGGCGCCCTGGCGCGCTGACGGCGGCAAAGTTTCCGGCCACGTGAACGAAACCCTTGTGCGCCGCGCCGGTTCCATGTAAACTTTCGGGCGTTGTTCGGGAACCGGGCGTGTCGCGCGGGGTACTGAACGCCCACAGCACCGCCTCCCTCCAACGAGAGACCAGGCAGAGATGATCAGCACCAAGGTCGACACCGGCGAAGACCGCAAGCGCGCGCTGAACGTCGCGATCGGCAGCATCGAGAAGGCGTACGGGAAGGGCTCCATCATGCGCATGGGGGTGAACGGGCCCATGCAGAAGCTGGGCTGCATCCCCACGGGCGCCATCAACCTCGACGCGGCGATCGGCATCGGCGGGGTGCCGCGCGGCCGGATCACCGAGATCTACGGCCCGGAAAGCTCCGGCAAGACCACGCTCTGCCTCCACGTGATCGCCAACGCGCAGAAGGCGGGCGGGATGGCCGCGTTCATCGACGCCGAGCACGCGCTCGACATCGAGTACGCCCGCAAGCTGGGCGTCAACATCGACGAGTTGCTGATCTCCCAGCCGGACGCCGGTGAGCAGGCGCTGGAAATCACCGATACGCTGGTGCGCTCCGGCGCCATCGACGTGCTGGTGGTCGATTCGGTCGCGGCACTGACGCCGCGCGCCGAACTGGAAGGCGAGATGGGCGATTCGCTGCCGGGCAGCCAGGCGCGCCTGATGAGCCAGGCGCTCAGGAAGCTGACCGCC
>DASWMA010000119.1:0-12996 GCA_036399995.1 Longimicrobium sp.
GGCGCGGCCCCGGCGCATCCGGCACCCGCAGCACACCCACCACCAGCCCCGCGGCGCCTGCCAGCGCCAGCACCCCGCGCCACCGCCGCGAGAGCCAGGGAAGGCTCGCGACAAGGCCCACCAGCGTGAGCAGCCCGGCCAGCGTGCCGAACACGAACGCCAGCGAGAAGTAGCGGATGTTGAACTGGTTCATCCGCACGTGGCGCAGCAGCACGAACAGCGGCACCTGCGCGGCCGCCAGCACCCAGCAGGCCAGCACCAGCGCCGCCCCCTCCACCCGCCACGCGGGCACGCGCCCGCCTCGCGCCCGCCACAGCACGACCACGGCGGCGAGGGCGCCGGCCGTCGCCACCACCAGCAAGGGCAACGAGCCGGACGCGAGCAGCCTGCCCGCCACCCGCCGCGCGTTGGCGGCCAGGTGCCCGTTGTCGATCATCATCCCGGTCCGGTAGAACTCCCCGAAGCGGGCGTGGGCGTAGTGATAGAAGGCGCCGCGGAGCATCCGCTCCCCCACCATCGCCGCGACGATGACGAGCCCTCCCTCGCCCCACCTGCGGAACGCGGAGCGGCCGGGCGCCGGATCCAGCAGCCGCGCCCGCACCGCTTCGACGGCGGCGACGAGCAGGAGGAGCGGCCCGCTGAGCGGCGACGTCCAGTGCGCGAGGAACGCGGCGAACGCGGTGGCGGCGCGCACCTCCCACGGGCTGCGTCCGGCGGGTGCGCCCCGGTCGGCGAGCCTGCGCAGCCCCCACCAGGCCAGCACCAGCGCGGTGATCTGCCAGGCGTACGGGTGCGCGGCGTCGAACAGCCTGAAGCGCGAATCGGCGTTGCCCACCAGCACCGCGGCCATCAGCCCACCCGCCGCCCATCTCCACGCCCCCGCCATGCGCGCCATCACCACGGCCGACATCAGCACCCAGGCCGTGCCCACCAAGTGCAGCCCCGCGTAGTCGAAGGTGTGCCCGAAGAGCTGGCCGGCGGCGCGCAGCAGCAGCAGGTGCCAGGTGCCCAGCCGGTCCTGCCCCCAGTAGTAGACGTCGAACAGGCTCCACTCCCGCGCGCGCATCATCAGCACGGGAATGGCCAGGTCGGAGTTGAACACCGAGGGGCCGGGGATCAGCGCGCGGCTGACCCACGGCGCGGCGAGCAGCGGGAGGCACACCAGTACGATCGCCAGCAGGAGCCGGGGCCACCCGCCCGCGCGAAGGGCCGCCGCAAGCTTTCCGTGCACCCACCGGCGCGGCTCCCCGGTCGTGGAGAGCCCGCCGCTCGTCGTCGTCGAATCCGACATGGGCGTGAAGGAAAGCCTCGTTCTGATTGGTGCGGCGACAGGCTGGAAACGGGGCCCCATAGATACACCGGTCCGCATCGCCCTGCAAGAAACACCCGGCTTCCAGACTCCGCTCCGCCCGCGGTGCGCGGGTCCGGCGCGATTCCTCCGTTCCGTCCGCGAGGGATATATTGCCTGCCGCAGACCTGGGCACCGACTCCGCGCGACCAATCCCGGCCCGGGAGCGGACGCGGCTGAACGATCGGGGATGAAGGGGATGGAGACGAAGACGCAGGGGACGATGCCGCCCGGCTATCCGGCGGCGAGAACGGTGGCGCCCACGGTGGCGCGGCACATGGCGGCCCACCTGGCCGCGGCGCGGGCCCGCGGGATCGAGCGGCTGGGGCCGCAGCCCGATGTGGCAACGATCGAGGCGCTGATCGACGGCGCGTTCTGGGCCAGCCTCAAGCGCGAGGAGGGGCGCGCGCCGCGCATCTCGCTCGCCTTCATCGCGCCCGACGGGGAGTCGATGGTGTTCGAGCGCGGGCTGCCGCTGAACGCCAAGGACCTGGCCAAGCTGGCGCCGGCGGTGGAGCGCCCCGGCATCCACCTGGGCGTGTGGCCCGACGGCGGCGCGCTGCGGGTGTGGGGCACCACGCGGCAGGTGCCCACCTCCACGCTGGTGCTGGAGGTGATGGAGCCGGGGCTGCTGGTGCTCAAGTACCGCCGCGGCGACGAGTTCGACAAGTTCGGCACCATCGCCGTGCTGCAGGGCGACCGCATCATGGAGGTGGACGAGGGCGGCGCCACCCTTCCCGACTGCCCCGCCCTGCTCACCTCGCTGCTCGGCTTCGACTCGCCGCTCCCGGTGGGCGGCCCCACCAGCGTGCTGGCCCAGCTCGCCGTGTCGATGCGCGCCCACGCGCGCGGCGGGCTGCTGATCGTGGTGCCCGGCGGGAGCGACGCGTGGCAGGAGTCGGCGTCGCACCCCATCCCCTACCGCGTATCGCCCTACGCCGACCTGGCCGACCTGCTGCGCGCCGGCGACGACGCGCGCGCGCTCCCCGAATGGCGCGAAAAGCTGGGCCGCGCCGTGGACGCCATCGCCGGCCTGACCGCGGTGGACGGCGCCACCGTGCTGAACGACTGCCACGAGCTGCTGGCGTTCGGGGTGAAGCTGGTGCGCAAGCGCGGGAGCGAGCGGGTGGAGCGCGTGGCCGTGACCGCGCCGGTGGTGGGGAACACGCCCGCGGTGGTCGAGCCCTCGGTGCTGGGCGGCACGCGGCACCTGTCCGCCGCGCAGTTCGTGCACGACCAGCGCGACGCCCTGGCGATGGTGGCCTCGCAGGACGGCCGCTTCACCGTGTTCGCCTGGTCGCCATGCGAGAACATGGTGCACGCGCACCGGGTGGACGTGCTGCTGATGTAGGAAGTGCTGGGTGCTGGGTGCTAGGTGCTGGGTGCGAAGGGAAGTCCTTAAGTCCTGGAGTCCTGAGTCCTGGAGTCCTGCCTCTCCCGTCACCGGATGACTCAGCACCTGGCACCTAGCACCTAGCACTCTGAGCGGCCCCGAAGGTGCAAGCCCGGCGGGCGGAGCCATTCCCGGCTCCGTCCGATGAGGGAACCGCTGCACCCGGGAGTGACAGGATGTACAGGAAGCTCTTCGTGGCCGCCGCCGCGGCCGTGCTCGCCGGCTGCGGCGAAGCGGGATCGCCCACCCTGGCGCGGGAGGCGGCCGGCCCGCGCGCGGAGGTGCTGCTCAACCAGCGCTTCGACCTGGAGACCACCGCCGCCAACCCGTGCCTGGGGCCAGGGAACTTCGTGGAGCTCCAGGGCACGCTGCACCTCCTCTTCCACGTCACCACCGACCAGGCGGGCGGCACGCACATCTTCTCCCACGCCAACGCGCACTACGACGGCGTGGACCCCGCCACCGGCATCCGCTACGTGCAGAACTCCATCCGCACCTCGCACAGCAACACGCTCGAGAACGGCGCCACCAACACCACCCTCACCGTCCCCCGCGTGCTGGTGGCGCAGGGCGACACGCCCAACTTCACCGTGCTGGAGATCTTCCACCTGACGGTGAACTCCAACGGCGAGGTGACGGCCACCCACACCGAGCAGCACTTCGAGTGCCGCGGGTGAGGGCGGATCGGACATCCACCGGCGGCTGAAGCC
Organism: Longimicrobium sp.; assembly: GCA_036399995.1. Taxonomy (GTDB): domain Bacteria; phylum Gemmatimonadota; class Gemmatimonadetes; order Longimicrobiales; family Longimicrobiaceae; genus Longimicrobium. The sequence continues at coordinate 3,452 of DASWMA010000119.1, forward strand.
GCAGCAACAACGACGAAAAGCCTCGCAAACTGCGCGAGGCTTCAACGACCGAGGGCGATGCGCCAGCACAAGATCGCTCGTTGATCGCAGGCCGGCGGCAGAAGGTGGACGTGATCGGCAGCCGCGAGCAGCAGGCCCGCGGCTGCCGATTCGTCTCTACCGGCGACGTGCGACGGCTATGCCGCGCGAGCCTGCGTCCGTGCGCCGTGCACCAGCGGGATCACCTGCTCGGCGAAGCGCTCCATCTCTTCCAGCTGCGGCGAGAACTGGAGCAGCACCAGGCCCAGCCCGGCGGCCTCCAGCGCCAGCAGCCGCTCGGCCACCTGCTCGGGGGTGCCCACCAGCCCCGCGCGCAGGCCGCGGTTGCTCACCGAGTAGTCTTCCAGGCTCACCCGCTGCTCCAGCTGCGTGTTGGCCAGCCAGTCGTGGTAGCTGTGGTACGCCGCGCCGCTGCTGACGTCGGTGATGCGCGCCAGCTCGCGCCGTGCCTCGGCCTCGGTGTCGCGCACGATGGCGTAGGCCGCGGCGCCGTACGCCATCGGCGGCAGGCCCAGCGCTTCGCGGCGGCGGCGCATGTCGGCCACCTTCGGCGCGAGGTTCTCCGGCGGGTCACCGTGCATCAGGTAGCCGTCGCACCGCCCGCTGATCAGCTCCTTGGCCGCGGGTGATTCGCCGCCGGCGTAGATCGTGGGGCGCGGGCGCGACACGGGCTTGGGCTCCAGGATCGTCTCGTCCACCTGGTAGTACCGCCCGCCGTAGCTGAAGCGCGGCTCGCGCCACACGCCGTCCACCACCTCCAACCACTCAGCGGTGCGGGCGTAGCGGTCGTCGTGCACGTCGAAGTGCACGCCGTACTTCTTCGCCTCGGTGGCCCACCAGCTCGACACCACGTTCAGGCTCAGCCGGCCGCCGCTGATGCGGTCGATGTTGGCCGCCTGCTTGGCGAAGATCGCCGGCGGGTGGAAGGTGGGGCGCACCGCCACCATGATCTCCAGCCGCCGCGTGACCGCCGCCAGCGCCGCGGCCGTGCTCCACGCCTCCAGCGTGGGGGCGTCGGCGCCCTTGATGTCGTTCAGGAACAGCTCGGCGACCAGCGTCAGGTCATAGCCGATCTCCTCGCTGCGCCGGGCCAGGCGGCTGGTGTACTCCCAGGTCGCCTCCATCCCCTCGTGCTCCACGTTGCGCAGCCAGCCGCCGAACACGGGCATCCAGTATCCGAAGCGCATGGTCACCTCGCCTCGGCGATGAGGTAGTCGGCCAGCCGCTCGAACGGGTCGAAGCCCACCACGCGCGGCGCGTCGGCCACGAAGTTCGACAGCGCGTTCACGTCGTAGAAGTAGTGCTTCCCGTCGCGCGAATCGACGAAGTACTCGATCCCGCCCACCTCGATGTTCGCCTCGGCCATGATGCGTTCCACCTGCGCGATGATCTCGTCGGGCGGGGTGTAGCCTTCCACGCGCAGGCGGTTCTTCGGCGCATCCACCGGGCACGCCGCCCGCTCCAGCTCGGCGCCGTCCACGCGCTGGCACACGTCGGCGGGGCACAGGTCGAAGGTGTCGCCGGTGGTGTAGATGCGGATGCCGTACAGGAACTTGCCGCCCAGCACCTCCACGCGGGTGATGCGGCCCTCCTCGGCGGGGACGAACTCCTGCACCAGGGCGACCGAGTCTACGCCCAGGTCGAACCCCTCGGCCGCGGCGGACGCCAGCGCCTGGGGCGTGTCGAAGCGGCGCACCCCCGCGCCGCTCCCGCCGATGTTGGGCTTCACCGCGATCGGGAAGCGCAGCCCTTCTGCCGCGGCGGGCGCCTGCGACGCGTGGTTGATCACCCGCGTCCTGGGATACGGAAGGCCCAGGCGGCGGAGCAGGTTGATCTGCACGGCCTTGCTGGTCTCCACGCCGTAGGCCGCGCGGCCGTTGACCACGCGCACGCCGCTCTGCTCCAGGTGGTCGAGCCAGCTCTGGGTGTAGAAGATGGCGTTCCCCGCCCCGCGCAGGTACGCGGAGGGGCTCATGCGGTTGAAGACGAGCGAGTACGGCGGTGCCTCGCCGGGGTCGTAGCCGTGCTGCGCGGCGGCGATGCGCACGAACGGCGTGCCGCGCCGCTCCAGCACGGTGAAGAGCGGGCGGAACCAGTCAGGGTGCTCGTGGAAGAGCGCGATCGGGCGCTCCAGCGTTGCCGGCATCGAAAACTCCTGTGGTGATGATACGACAAAAGGCCGCGGCTCCCATCGGGGAGCCGCGGCCTGGTCGCCGTGTGTCTCGGGGTGCGGGGCCTCAGCCCCGCCGGATCATGCCGATCCGCCCCGCGCGCACGCGCCGTCCCGCACTCCCCCATCCGGGTGAGCGCAGCGACACATGTGCATGCAGGCGCGGGCGCGGTTCGTCATGCGGGGAGGATAACGAAAGGCCGTCGCGGCGCGCAAGGTGGGCTGCGCCGTGCGCCCGTCATACGCCGGCGGCGTCGACGGTCGTGGGGGCCTCACCGGTGCGGCGGACCGTGATCAGGCAGCGAGGGTCGCCGGCGTGCATGCACTCCGATTCGTCGATCTCCACCGTATCGCCGAAGTGGAGCGCCATCCCCCGCGCGATCCCCCGGGCGAGCGAGCACAGGCGGCGCGGCGAGCGGTAGTCGATCACCACCGTGTCGGGCGCCGTGCGGCGCGCGTCCAGCAGCGGCGGGGCGGCGCCGGGCATCTTGGCGCGGACCACGGTGTGGATCACCTGCTCGGTGTGCTCGATCACGTCCAGCGTACGCCAGGCGGGGTCCACCAGCATCTCGTACACGCGCAGCAGCGCGGGGGCGATGAACACGCCGAACTCTTCCACCAGCGCCGGAGCCGCTTCCCCCGTACGCCGTGCCGTTTCGGCCACCAGCGTGCCCAGGGCCTCGTCCGGGTAGATGCGGCCGATCTCGAACACCTCGTGCCCCACCCCCGCCGCGTCGGCCGCCTCGCGCCACCCGTCGCGCCCCATGCGCTCCAGGGCGAACTGGCGGAACTGGTTCATCACGATCCCGTGCACCGGGTGCTCCTGAGTCGGGTAGAGCGGGCTCTGCGTGAAACGCAGCGACCGGACGATACGGAAACGGCGGTGCCGCCGCTCCGCGCCCGGGGCACGACGACCAGCCGGCGTCCACGCGACACCGTGAGCCAGGCGCCATCGCCGGGATCCGGGACGCAACGTTCGATGCGCTGCAAGATCACATCCGGAAACGCGAAGCGCCCGCGCAAGAACGAGCTTGCCCGGGCACTGCTTCCGCCGGTGGCCGATCTGGGAGGCGAGCCCGGGCTGCATCGGCCAGGCGCTGGGCCTCGCTTCGTCGCCGTCACCCGATCCGCAGCAACGACCACTGCCAGCCGAAGAAGGCGAGGAACAGGAGCACCATCACCGAGTGGTATCGCCGGTTCTCCACGAAGGCGAGGGAGAGCATCAGCGCGGCGAAGACGAGCGTGGGGATGGCGCGCAGCGCGCCCGCCGGTACGCCCACGTTCTCCGCCGCGGCGAGCAGGTCCAGGACGTACGCCAGCAGGGTGAACAGCGCGAACAGCACCCAGAAGTAGCGGCGGTTCTCGAGGTAATAGGCGGCCAGGTGGAGCCCTTCCTCCGGGATCTCGTCGGGGAGCGCGGCGGAGGCGAGCAGGAAGATGCAGATCAGCGCCGCGGCAAGGATCAGGAAGGCCCAGTACCGCGTCCACACCTCGGCGTGGCCCAGGGCGTAGAAGGCCCACCAGAAGTCGAGGATCAGCAGCAGCACCAGCAGCGCGGTGGCCATGGGAATCCAGTCCCACCGCACGCGGCGGCGGGCGCGGAGCAGGCGGTGCAGGCTCAGCGACAGGTCGCCCCCGCCAGGCCGATGAGGATGGACACCATCGGCAGCACGTACTCGAACGGGCTCACGGGGGGGTCACGCCGGCAGGAGGGGAGACGTCGGAGGATCACCCGGACGAGGTGGGTGCACCCGCAAAGTACCTCGCTCCCTTCATCCCACCTACGATTTCGTGCCGTCGGCCCGCCGGCTCACATCATCGCAAGCCCGAAACTCCTGCCATTTTTTATTTTTTGGGGTCTGCTGGGGCGGGTGAGGGGGGATCAGACGAGCCGCTCAGCGGTGCATCTGGCAGCGTCGCGGACGCCTTGTGGCGTTCCAGCATCGCCCGCGATTCGCCGAAGCCGCGATGCAGAGGCCTGCCCTGACCCCGGTGACGTACGCTCCGCTGCGCGTGGTGGTGGTGGACGACGAGCCGCTGGCCCGCTCGGGGATGTGCGGCCTGCTGGCGCGCGACCCCGAGGTGAGCGTGGTGGCCCAGTGCGCAGACGGCGCCGAGGCGGTGGCGGCCATCACCGGCCTGAGGCCCGACCTGGTGCTGCTGGACGTGCAGATGCCCGAGATGGACGGCTTCGAGGTGCTGCGCGCCGTGGGCCCCGCGCGGATGCCGGTGGTGGTGTTCGTCACCGCCTTCGACCGCTTCGCCCTGCGCGCCTTCGAGGTGGCGGCGGTCGACTACCTGCTCAAGCCGTTCGACGATGAGCGCTGGGAGCTTGCCATCCGCCGCGCAAAGCACGCCGTGCGCAACGCCGAGGCCGGCGAGTTGGGCCGCCGCCTGATGCGCCTGGTGGAGCGCGAGGGCGGCGCGCCCCCGCGCGAGGCGCCCGCGGAGACCCCGCCCGACCCGGTGCGCTACGCCACGCGGCTGGTGGTGAAGAGCTCGGGGCGCACGGTGTTCATCCGCGTGGAAGAGGTGGACTGGATCGAGGCCGACGACTACTACGCGAAGCTGCATGTGGCCGGGAAGACGCACCTGCTGCGCGAGACGATGGGCTCGCTGGAGGCGCGGCTCGACCCCGCGCGCTTCTTCCGCGTGCACCGCTCGGCCATCGTGAACCTTGACCGCGTGCGCGAGGTGCAGTTCCTCTTCCGCGGCGAGCACGTGGTGATCCTGCACGACGGCACGAAGCTCAAGCTGAGCCGGAACCGCCTGGAGACGCTGGAGTCGATGCTGGCGGGGAGGTGAGTGCTGGGTGAAAACTCGACTGAAGTCGCGGCTACGGCGGCACGCAGTCCGCCCCGGCAGCGCGACCGGTGCCGGTACTCTACTACATGTCATTTGTTGACGTCTGGTGCGGAAAAGTGCTATGTGTTTGAGCGAGGCGATGTTCAAAAGATCCCACATACTTTGCAAAGCCTACTCCGAGCCTCTCGACTATGAGTATAAGCACTGTAATCGTCGATCCTTTGATCAAGGAGCAGATCAAACCGCTTCGACCGGCGATCTCGCGCAAAATTCCTGTGCCTCTCCGGATTCAGCCGCGTAGTGGCCGCGTGCAGTTGGTCGGGATCGCCTTCGATTACCTTCTCAGGTTCGAGCTTCAACAACGCTCTGCCAAAGCTTGGGGGCCTCACTGGGTTGCGGACCACGCGCCCGAGATGCTCCGCCGCGCGCATCGCAGCGAAGTTCAACTGCGCGTGCAAAATCCAGAGGGTGGACCACCCTTGCTGAGCCCACCACCGGGGGGATTTCAGAAAGCCTCGCGTCGGGCGCAAAAAGTTCTGGATGCTGCCCGGGATGCGGTGGCCGACTACCTCATCGGCGGCACACCCACTCCTAATTTATCGGAACTCGCCGCTCATGCCCTTAGGATTGCGCGCCTTGATCTTATTTACCGGGCGGGCTTCGTAGATCCTGATTTCGACCGTGCCGATCTCGAAGATATTGAGGATCTTCTTGCGATGCTCGCAGCAGTTCCCTTCAACGAATTAGCGATAAACCGACGTATTCTCCTCAATCCAACGTTCGGATCGGCATCACTCGCTGTTGGCGGTGGGGATGCCGATCTGATCATTGGAGATCTGCTGCTGGACGTCAAAACTACAAAACAGGATACAATCCGAGCAGAATTCCTCGACCAGCTATTCGGCTATTTTCTCCTTGCCCGCCAAGCTCACCGAGACGATAGACGCTTTCCGAAAATTCGGCGTGTCGGGCTTTACTTCGCCAGGCATGCTTTCCTGTGTGTTATGGACACCAAAGAATGGACAGGCAATCCAGCATTTCCGGAGACGGAGAAATGGTTCTTCGAGCGCGCGAAAGCGCTTACCTGACGCTGCCGCAGGCTACGGAAATATCAATCCACGGAGGTCGGTAATGCAGCAACCCGACGTAGAACTCTCACCACAGGGATACGCATGGGTGAACGACCGATTGGAAGCCGCGTTCTCGCTGCATGGAAAGATTCCAACTGAGGAACTCGAAAAGCTGGATTGGCCGCCCCCTGCCTGACACTTCGAGGCGCTACTCCCGCGCGCATACGAGAAGCAGACTCTGCTTCTCTTCGTCGCGTCCTGTCCCACCCCCTACCCCGCCGGATTCCAGCCGTCCAGCACGCGCTCCACGGTGTACGCTCGCACGTCGCCGTCGCTGAGGACGCGGCGGTTGGGGCTGGATACGGCGCCGGGGCCGGTGGTGCCGTGCTCGTAGAAGCGGGCGCTGCCGGGGCGGTACCACCAGCGATGTCCCGCCGCGTCGGTGCTCGACATCGAGTCCCACGCGACGGCGCCCACGTGGTCGTCCATCCAGCAGTCCACGTACACCACGCTCCCCACCGCCAGCGCGTCGGCGAACGGGTGCCAGGGGCGGCCGAGCGCCACCGTGCCCGCGGCGAGCGTCGGCGTCTCCTTCTTCAGCCGGCTGCGGACCACCAGGAAGCCGTAGGGCTGCGAGATCGGGGTGCTGGGCGCGGCCACGTAGCCGTTGCGCGTGCGGCTCCCCCGGTCGCGACTCACGATGTCGCAATCGTCGAACACCGCGCGGCCGGCGCCGAAGATGAAATCCACGTGGCCGGTGATGATGCAGCGGTGGAACCACTGCCGCCCCGCGTTCGCGAACAGCGTGTCCTGATGGCCGGTGATGCGGCAGTTCTCGAACACCGCCCGGTCGCTGGCGCCATCCGTCATCAGCGCCACGCCTTGCGGGTTGCGGAGCTTGGTCGGGTCGCTGTCGGACTTGGCGTAGTTGGCCGGGTAATCGAAGGCGTTCTCGATGGTGAGGTTCTCGGCGCGGAAGTCGGGCGCGGTGATGCGCAGCGTCCAGCTCCCGCGCATCCCGTACGTCCCGCCGCCCGGCACCGGCGTGTCGGCGGCCGCGTCGAAGGTGATCACGGTGCGGTCGCGGTCTTCGCCGATCAGCGTGACGTGCGGCCGGTCTACGCTCAGCTTCTCGCGGTAGCGGCCGGCGCGGATGAAGACGCGGTACCTGAGCGCCGGGTCGCGCGGCGCGTCGGCCAGCGCCGCGCCGATGGTGCGGTAGCGCCGCGCACCCTCCACGCGCGCGCCCTCGGCTCCGCGGTACTGCGCATCCACCACCGCGTCGTACGCCTGCGGCAGCACGGCGCGCGCGGCCGCCGGCGCGCCGAGGGCGAGGAGCGCGGAGACGAGCGCGACCGCGAGCAGGCGGCCGGGGATGCTCAGTGGCAGCACGGGTAGATCAACTGCTCGTCCCACCCCGTTCCGCGCCCCTCGCGGGTGAGGTCGAAGAGGTTCCAGAGCGGCTCGATCGTTCCCACGTGCCGCATGTCCTGCCCGGGGTCGGTGGGCGCGTAGAGGAGCTCGGCGCCCCAGAAGTGGCGGATCTCGCCGTTCTCGCGCTGGAACACGTTAATCATCGGCTGCTGGAACCCCTCGGCCGTCTCGCCGAAGTAGTCGCGGTTGAAGGTGCTGCCGGCGGACGAGAGGAGCCGCAGGCGCTTCCACCCCCGCTCGCGGCCGAACGCGAGCAGCCGCGGCAGCGGGGCCTTGGCCACCATCACCAGGTTCATCCGCTGCTCCACGTGCTCGGCGGCGCCTTCCAGCTGGTCGAGCAACGCCGTGCACGACGGGCACGGGCCCTCTTCCAGCTTCAGGAGCGCGGTGGAGCCCGTGGCGGGGCCGGGCCGGTCGTCGTCCGGCGAGCGCGGGAACATGAAGTGGTAGATCGCCAGCGCGTCCTTCCCCGGCGCGAACAGCTCCGACAGCCGCACGTCGCCCTCCGACCCGTCGGCCCGCACGCCCTGGAAGACGTAGTCCTCCGGAACGAGGCCTCCCTGCGGGAGCGCCCGCCTCGCCACCGCCACCGCTTCCATCTCGCGCCGCAGCGCGATCTCCTGCTGCAGCAGGCGGTCGCGCGCGGCGCGGTACTCCGCCGACTCTCCGGGGAAGCGGATGATCATGGGCTGCCTTCTCCGTGCGTGGGGGATTCGGCTGTCATGCCCCGTCGGGGCGCCTCCACGAGACGTTGGCGGACGGTACGGCGCTGCACAAGTGACGGAATCCTCCGCATCTACCGTTGCGTCGCCGGGACGAGAATCCCCTCTCGAAACTCAGCGCGCGGGGACGGGGAGCACGGTCACGCGGACGGGGTTGGCCAGGCGCTCCGACATCCGGTCCAGGTAGCGCCACCAGTCTTCCACCGTGCGGAAGTCACCGCTGTCGCTCCACCCGGCGCCGATGTAGTGGACGACGGGGACGCCGGAGCGCGCGGTGGCGTGCAGGACGTAGTGGTCCGGCAGCTCGCGGACGCCGGTGATGCGCTCCTTCGGCATCAGCACGGCGGTGCCCAGCTCGCCGTGGCCGCCGTTCTTGCGCTCCACGGGGCCCCAGGTGGACAGCCACCCCCACGCGCCGGCGCGGCTGGTGGAGCCCACCAGCCCCTGCCGCTTGACCGTGCCGATCACGTACGGCACATCGCTACCGTCGGCGCTGGTGAAGGTGCTTTCGCCGCGGAACAGGTTGTGGCCGGCGTCCAGGGTGAAGCGCCGCACCTCGCTCACCTGCACGCCGCCCGCGTCCCACCGGTCGTAGGTCAGCTCGAAGACGGTGCGGATGGGGCCGGTGGCGATGATGCGGTGGCTGCGGAAGTTCTTCGCGGAGTACATCGTGTCGCCGCGCCACACTGCGTCGCCGCCGGCCCCCAGGGTGGGACCCACGGTGTAGAAGTCGGCGCCCTCGCCGGTGTCCACGTGGTAGGCGTCGTGCCCCTTCGCGTACCACCTGTCCACCACCAGGTCGCGCACGCTCTTCAGCCACACGTCGATCCCGCTGCTCACCAGCGGCTGGAACTCGCTGGCCTTCCACAGCCCCTGCCCGTAGATGCGGAAGGCGATGCGGTCGCTCTCCCAGGCCACGTCGTCGCGGTGCGCGTCGTGGCGAGCGTGCACGCGGGCCTTCGACGCGGCGGCGGGGGCGGTGGCCTGGACGACGAGTTCCTTCGTCTCCCCCGGCCAGAACGAGGCGAGCACCAGGAGCTGGTCGACCGTGCCGTCGCCGTTGCGGTCGAAGGGCTGGGTGACGGCCTCGGCGCCGGTGGCGGCGTCCACCACGCGCACCCGGCCGGGCGCGATCGCGGGGAGGCGAAGCTGGAGCTCGGCCCACGACAGCTCCAGCACCTCGTCGGCGCGCTCCACCTGCAGCGGGTTCTGCGCGCGCACCAGCACGCCGGCGGGCCGCGCCTGCGCGGCGGCGGCGGCCGGGAGCGCGAGAGCGGCCGCGAGCAGCAAGGGGGATGAGAATCG
>DASWMA010000120.1:0-4484 GCA_036399995.1 Longimicrobium sp.
CGGCGGGGCGTCCAGCAGATGGACGCCCCGCCGCTTTGTTCACCTTCGGGCAAACCGTTGCCAGAGGGCCACTTACGCGCAGATGAGGACGGGACCGGCGCTTGCCTGATCGATCGCCATTCGACGCCCCGCCCTTTCTTCCCCGAAGCCGCCCATGATCGCCAGAGCAGTTCCCGCCGCGCGCCCGGCGCCGCCGTCCACCCCGTCGCTGGTCGGCAACAAGCGCCCGCAGCCGCACCGCTTCCACCTGACCGGCGGCCGCGTGCTGGAGGGCAACCTGCATCGCATGCCTAGCACGCGCCTGGCGGACCACCTGTCCACCTTGAAGGGATACATCTCCGTGACCGACGCGCTCTGCCCCGCCACCGGCGAGCGCTTTCCCTACATCGTGCTGAACGCCGACCACCTGGTGTTCATCGAGGAGCTCGCCGCCGAGGTGCGGGGCCCCGCCGTTCCCGCGCCGTTCCCGGGCTGAGCCATGACGTCGTCCGAGGACCGGTTCATACGAGGTTGCCGGACGTCGTTCCGGTTCCAGGACTGAAGAATCTCACGCAGAGCAGCAGAGAACGCGGAGGAGATTGGTTGTTCCCTGCTTCCTCTGCTGCCCTGCGTGAGACAGGTCCTTGTGGATCTTCACTCCGGAACGATGCTCTGCAACGCGGTATCACCGGGTAATCCCAGAGAGGCACGCAGAACGCGGAGGAAAACTTCTCTGTGTCCTCTGTGAGGTTCCTTGCAGAACCGGATTCGCGAACGATCGCGGCCGATCGAGATCAGCGCAGCGACGCCAGCGCGTGCCGCATGGCGTCCACCGGCGGATCGATCCCCCACCAGCGGCGGAAGGCGGCCGCGCCCTGCATCAGCAGCATCTCGCTTCCGTCCGCCGCCGCGACGTGGCGCGTGCGCATCGCCCGCACCCACGGCGTCTCGCCGCTACGGGCGTACACCATGTCCAGCGCCGCGTCCACCGGCGGCAGGCGCGCGGGGTCCAGCGGGAGCGGGTCGCCTTCGCGCAGCCCCAGCGACGTTGCGTTCACCGCCAGGTCGAACGACCCGCCGCCGGCCTCCTCCACCGAGCCCACCACGCGCACGGGTGTGCGTGCGGTGGCGAAGCGGCGCGCCAGCTCGGCCGCGCGGTCGCGCGTGCGGTTGACCACCACCACCTCGTGCGCGCCCTGGCGGGCCAGCGCGTAGACCACCGCCCGCGCGCCGCCGCCGGCGCCCGCCACCAGCACCCGCGCCCCCGCGGCCGAGCGGCCCAGCAGCAGGCGGATGGAGGCGGACACCCCCTCCACGTCGGTGTTGTCGCCCCACACCTCGCCCCGGTCCAGCCAGAAGCAGTTGCAGGCGCCCGTCGCCTCGGCCGCGTCGGTCCGGCGGTCCACCGCGTGCGCGGCCGCCTCCTTGTGCGGCACGGTCACGTTCCCCGCCCCGCCGGCGTGCGCCAGCGCGCGCAGCAGCCCCGGCAGGTGGTCGGCCGGGGTGCGCAGCGCCACGTACACGGCGTCCACGCCGGCGGCGCCGATGGCTGCGTTCTGGATGACGGGGGAGAGGGAGTGCGAGACGGGGTCGCCCAGCAGCGCGAGCAGCCGGGTGCGGGCGGTGACGGGGGGCGTCACGGGGCCAGGATGGGGGCCAGCCGGTCGAGCGCGGCGGTGATCAGCTCGCGCAGCTCCTGGAAGGTGTCCTCATAGACGGCTTCGCTGCCGCCGAAGGGATCGGCCACGGAGGGCCCCTCGCCGCCGGGCCCCGCCGCGAAGTCGCCCAGCGTGGTGGCGCGCTCGCCGGCGCCCAGGTGGTCCAGCGCGGCCACGTGGCTGTCGCCCATCGCCAGGATCACGTCGGCCCAGGCGGCCAGCTCGGGGCGCAGCCGGCGCGAGCGGTGCCCCTGCAGGTCGATCCCCGCGCGGCCGGCCACGGTCACCGCCTCGGCGGTGGCGGGGCCGCCGTCGCTCGCGGCCAGCCCGGCGGACGCCACCTCCACGTTCTTCCACCCGCGCCGCGCGATCTCGGCCCGCGCGATCCCCTCGGCCAGCGGGGAACGGCAGGTGTTCCCCGTGCAGACGAAGAGGATGTTGAAGGTGGTGGTGCGTGGCTCCGGGGCAGCCGCGTTCTGCTCGCTCATCTGCGCTCCGGCGGGGTCGCGCTGGTCGTTCATGCGCACGGCTTCCCGCGGTTGGGGTTCGGATCAGCCGGTATCATTCACCCGCGCCCGCCGCGGCGGCAAGGGCCAGCGCCTCGGCCACGGGGAGGTCTTCGGGGCGCGTGACCTTCAGGTTGCGGTACGATCCCGTCACCACGCGCACGGGGCCCACGTAGCGCTCGTACAGCGCCGCGTCGTCCGTCGCGGCCACGCCCTGGTCGCGTGCCTTGGTGTATGCCCGCGCCAGCCCGGCGCGCGGAAAGCCCTGCGGCGTCTGCGCCTGCCAGAGCCGCGCGCGGTCGGGGGTGCCGGTGATGGCTCCGTCCTCCCCCACCTCCTTGATGGTGTCGGTCACCGGCACGGCGGCGATCGCGCCCGCCTCGCCGCACGCGTCCAGCACGCGGCCGATCACGTCGGCGGATACGAAGGGGCGCGCGCCGTCGTGCACCAGCACGAGGTCGACGTCATCCCCCACCGCCTGCAGCCCGTTCCACACCGAATCGCCCCGCTCCGCACCGCCGGCGACGACCGTGACGGCGAGCGCGGCGAGCCAGGGCGGCGGCGCGAGCGCGTCATCCGGCGGGACCACGACCACGGTGTGGTGGATGCGGGGGTGGTGCAGGAAGGGGAGGACGGCGCGCAACAGCACCGGCCGGCCGGCGATCTCGAGGTACTGCTTGCGCACGGGCCCGCCGATGCGCCGGCCGGAGCCGCCCGCCACGATCACCGCGGCGGCGCGCGGCTCAGGAGAAGAGGTGCGCGACAAGGCTCTTCACGTCTTCCACGCCGATGGGACGCATCCCGTCCGGGGCTTTGCGCGGCACGGCGCGGGGGGAAAGATAGGCCGCGGTGAAGCCCATCCGCGCGGCCTCGGCCAGGCGGCGCTCCACCTGCCCCACCGGCCGCACCTCACCCCCCAGCCCCAGCTCGCCGATGAACACCGCGCCCGCGGGGAGCGGGCGGTCGTACACGCTGCTGACCAGCGCGGCGGCCACCGCCAGGTCACCCGCCGTCTCGGCCAAGCGCAGCCCGCCGACCACGTTCAGGAACACGTCGAGCTGGCCGAAGGGGATCCCGGCGCGCTTCTCCAGCACCGCCAGGAGCAGGGCGAGACGCTTGGGGTCGAGCCCCGCGCTCACCCGCTGCGGCGCGCCGTAGCTGGCCTTGGTGGCCAGCGCCTGCACCTCGGCCAGCAGCGGCCGCGTCCCCTCCATGGTGGAGACCACGGCCGAGCCGGACGCATGGGCCGAGCGGTCGCCCAGGAACAGCTCCGAGGGGTTGGGAACGGGGGCCAGCCCCTCCGCGGTCATGCGGAAGACGCCGATCTCGTCCACCCCGCCGAAGCGGTTCTTGGTGGCGCGCAGCACGCGGTGGTCCACCCCGCCCTCGCCCTCGAAGTAGAGCACGGTGTCCACGATGTGCTCCAGCGTCTTGGGCCCGGCGATCCCCCCGCCCTTGGTGACGTGGCCGACGAGGAAGACGGCGGTGCCGGTCTGCTTGGCGAAGCGCTGGAGCCGCGCGGCGCACTCGCGCACCTGCCCCACGTTCCCCGGCGCGCCCTCGAGCTCGGGGGTGTAGACGGTCTGGATCGAGTCCACCAGCAGCACCGCCGGCCCCAGCTCCGCCGCGCGGAGGAGGACGGAGTCGAGCTCCGTTTCGGCCAGCAGCGTGACGTCCACCGCGTGCTCGCCCAGCCGCTCGGCGCGCAGCTTCACCTGGTGCGCCGATTCTTCGCCCGACACGTAGAGGGTGGAGTGGCCGGATCCTTCCAGCCGCGCGGCTACCTGCAGCAGGATGGTCGACTTGCCGATCCCCGGCTCGCCGCCCACCAGGACGACGGAGCCGGGGACGATGCCGCCGCCCAGCACGAAGTCGAGCTCGCCCACGCCGGTGGCCCAGCGGCGCCGCTCGGTGCCCTCCACCTCGCGCAGGCGCACGGGCACGGCGCCCGAGGCGATGCGCGGCACGCCGGGGACCGCCGCGGCGCCGGCCTTCTTCCGGGCCGCCGTGGGCTCTTCCACCAGCGTGTTCCAGGCGCGGCAGCCGGGGCACTGCCCCTGCCAGCGCGTGGTCTCGTTGCCGCACTCGCGGCAGAAGTAGGCGGTGCGCGTCTTCGCCATCAGCCGCCGCCGCCGAAGTCGTCGCCGGCGCGGTGCGTCATGCTCTCGAACAGCGTGAACTCCTTGCGGAAGTAGAGCGGCACCGAGCCCGTTGCCCCGTTTCGCTGCTTGCCGATGATCAGCTCTGCCTTCCCCTCCAGGCTGTTCCCCTCCTTGTCCACCGGCCCGAAGTAGTACTCCGGCCGGTAAAGGAACATGATCACGTCCGCGTCCTGCTCGAT
>DASWMA010000121.1:0-1898 GCA_036399995.1 Longimicrobium sp.
CTCCCCTCCCCCGCGGAGCGGGGGAGGGGGCCGGGGGGAGGGGGCTAGCCGCGGCCGCGCCACAGTCCGCTTCCGGGCACCCCCGCCGACCAGCACCCCCTCCCCCAGGCCGTTTTGGGGGAGGGGGTGGCGAGCCTCGGCGAGCCGGGGGTGGGGGCGCGGCCCCGCCCTCACCCGTCGGCGAGCCCCGTCTCCGCCACCGGCCTCCCCGCCGCGAACGCCGCGATCCCGGCGAGCACGGCGGGCGACTTCAGCGCGCCGCGGTGGCCCAGGCCGCGCGTGGTCACGAAGCGCGCGTGCGGCCACGTGCCGGCGATCGCCTTCCCCTGGGCGTAAGGCACGGTGGCGTCGTCGCTGTCGTGGATCACCAGGCCGGGGAGCGGCAGGTCCTTCGCCGCGCGCACCACGTCGATCCGGCGCAGGTCTCCCCCGGCGCGGATGCGGATGCGGTCCAGCATCCCCGCGCGGGTGGCGCGGTCGAGCCCCAGGGCGTGCGCCACCGGCTCGGCGAACGACATCGGGTCACCCACACGGGGTTCAGCAGCACCATGCGCCGCGCCAGCAGCCCTTCGCGCGCGGCCAGCACCGCCGCCGCCCCGCCGAACGAGTGCGCCACCACCGCCTCCACCGGCGCGAATCCGCCCGCGGGCCCGAACGCCAGCTCGAGCGCCACCGAGTGGATGGCGCGCACCATGTCGGGGAGCGCCGTCCGCACGCCGCTGGACAGGCCGTGCGCGGGAAAGTCGAACATCACCACCCGGTACCCCGCCTCGGTGAGCAGGGGCGTCAGCCCGCTCCAGTCGCCCGCGCACCCGCCCCACCCGTGCACCAGCAGCACCGTGGGCCCGCTCCCGTAGCTCCATCCCACCACCTGGTCCTGGCCGGACCGGATGCGGAACTCCACCGGCTCCACCCCGCCCAGCACGCCCGGCGCGCTCCGCGTCCTTCGCTGCGGCTTGAAGAAGATCCGGCTGGCATGGGCCGCCGCCAGCCCCGGTGAGACGGTGGAGAGGGCGGCGAACCACCCCCGGACCGCGCGGAACCTCCAATCTAAAGAACGATCGGTCGTGCTTTTTCGGGGAACGTCGGTTCGGGCGATGGTGGACATCGCGGCCTCCGTGAGGTTCAGGAAGTGATAGGGTGTGCCGCGGCGAGCAGGGCTTCGAACGCGGCGCGTGCATGGGTGGAGGCGAGCGGGTCGTTCAGGAGCCGCCGGTCGTGCCCCGTGATCAGGAGGATCGCCTCGAGCTGGAAGGCGAACAGGGCAGGGTCCAGCTCCGCGCGGAAGTGGCCCGCCGTCACGCCGCCGCGGGCGAACACGATCAGCGTCTGGCGCCAGTCGCGCTTGGCCTGGGCCAGCAGGTCGCGCAGCGGCCCGGGCTGGTCGTCGAGCTCGGTGGACACCTGCATCAGCAGGCACCCGCCCGGCATCTCCTCGCGCTCCTGCGACCAGGCGAGCCAGTGGTCGAACAGCACGCGCAGGCGCGGCTCCCCGCGCGGCGTGGCCGCCGCCGGCTCGTACACGAAGCGGCGGAACGCGTCGATCGCGGCCTCCAGCACGCTGCGCTGCAGATCTTCCTTGGAGCGGAAGTGCGCGAACAGCCCGCTCTTGGACATGCCGATCCCGTCGGCCAGCTTCCCGAGCGTCAGCCCGTTCAGCCCGTCGGTGCTGGCGAGCTCCACCGCCCGCCCGATGATCCGCTCTCGCGTGAGTGTCCCCTTGCCCATGCATCCATGATACGACCGGTCGTACTATTCTGGCAAGCGTGACGTGTCCGACGCCGGGCGGCTCCCTCCCCGCACGCAGCTTCGCGCGTGCCGCCCCTCCCTCCAAAACTGCCGGGGGGAGGGGCTTCTCGTGGTGGCCTGCTCGCTCTGTTTCACCCTGGTGCGCTGGG
>DASWMA010000122.1:0-7538 GCA_036399995.1 Longimicrobium sp.
CGGAGTCAACGGAAGATGAAGTTCTCCGTTGACTCCGCTGACTCCGTGTGAAACCACTCCTTTTCAGGATCTTGGAATGAGCATGTCATCCTGAATCTGAAGTCGGCATCACGCACGCGGCGACGCGGCCGCCCTGGCCGGGGCCGCGGCCGCCGCGCGCGGCGGGGTTTCGTCCGGCCCCGGGCGGGCGCGAGCCTCCCCCGGTGCGGCAGCGGCGCCGACGCAGATCGCCGGGTCGAGCGCCCCCCGTTCCGGCGAGACCGCCGGGAGCCAGAGGGTGAAGGTCGAGCCCGTCCCCGCGGTGCTCGCCACCGTTAGGTCGCCGCCCATCAGGCGCGCGAGCTGGCGGCTGATGGTGAGCCCCAGTCCGGTGCCGCCCCGCGTGCGCGTGTGGCCGTCGTCGGCCTGCACGAACGGCTGGAAGATCCGCGGCAGCTCCCCGGCGGCCATCCCGATCCCGGTGTCTTCCACGGCGATGAAGGTCCACGGCCCTTCGCCCGCCAGGTGCACCGACCCCTCGCGCCGCGCGGTGGTGCCGCAGCGCACCGAGACCCGGCCGCCCGCGTCGGTGAACTTCACCGCGTTGGACAGGAGGTTCACCACGATCTGGCGCACGCGGTCGCGGTCGCCCACGTACATCCACGGCGTTTCACGGCAGTGGTCGTGGAGCGCCAAGCCCTTCGCCTCGGCCTGCAGCTCGAGGAGCGCGACCCCCTCGGCGACCACGTCGGCCACGCGCTCGCGCGCGTGCTCGAAGATCATCTGCCCCGCCTCCACCTTGGCCAGGTCCAGCACGTCGTTGATCAGGCTCAGCAGGTGGGCGCTGCTCGCGCGGATGCGCTCGAGCTGCGCCTGCTGCGGCCCGGTGACGGGGCCGGTGATGCCCAGGTTGAGAAGCTCGGCGTAGCCGATCACCGCGTTGATGGGGGTGCGCAGCTCGTGGCTCATGTTGGCCAGGAACGCCGACTTGGCACGGTTCGCCTCGTCGGCCTCGGCCCGCGCGCGCTCCGCCTCTTCGCTGCGCGCCACGAGCTCTTCGTTCATCGCCTCGAGCTCCGCCGCCTGCTCGTGGAGCTGCTCCGCCTGCGCCTGCAGCTCCGCCGCCAGCGTCTCGGCCTCTCCGGCGCGCTGGCGCGCCTCGTCGCGCGCCTCGTCGGCCTGCGCCAGCGCGCTCTCGAGCCGTTCCCGCATCTGCTGGAGCGTGCGGTTGAGCACCTTCGCGCGCTCGGCCACGTCGGCCGCCGAGCGGACGCGCACCTCGTCGGCCTGAACCTGCCGCTCGGCCCGGAAAAGCGCGGCCAACAGGGGAAGGACCGGCCCGAGCACCCCCGGCCCCGGCGAGCCGGGGCCGGGGTGGAGGAGCACGGCCGCGGTCCCGTCGGCGAGTGCGCATCCCCAGGCGGGAACGGGGCTCCCGCCGGGGCCGGGCACGGTGCCGCGAAGCTCGCCCGCATGCGCGGCGGCGGCGAGGAACGCCCGCCATTCCAGGGCTCCGCGCAGCACCTGGGGAAACCCGGGCGCGGGAAGGACCACCCCCAGCTCGGGGTCGGGCGCGAAGAGGAGCAGGCTCTCGCCGCCCAGGAGGCGCGCCAGGGCGGCGGCCGCGTGGGGACGCGCGCCGGGCTCGGCCAGCCCGCCGAGCAGGTCGAGGAGCCCGGCGGGCTCCGGCGCCGCGGCTACCGCGGGATGGTGCACACGACCGCGGTGCAGTTGTGGAACCCGCTGAACTGGCCCTCGGCCTGCGCGATCTGGCCGTAGGTGTTGAACCCCGCCATCGGCGCGTCGCCCAGCTCGCGCTGGATCGCCGCGAGCTCGGCGCCGAACTCGTGCCCCAGGCGCAGGCGCGTGGCCACGCAGTCGAACACCAGGGCCACGGCGGGCTCGTGCCCCTCCATCTGCGCGAGCGCCGCGCGCGTCGCCTCGGCGGCCGCGTCGGCGGCCGAAGCCGCCGTGGTGGTCATGATGCACGCCGCTCCGCCCTGCGGCACGTCGGCGGCGCAGGCCACCGAGCCGTCCTCCTCCACGGCGAGGGGAACCCGCAGGTGATAGCCTTCCGCCGACTCGACCCCCAGCACGTTGTGGAGGAAGAAGGGGATCGGCTCCGCGCGGTCGAACTGCTGCCCCGTGGCCGAGGCGTGCGCCTCGAACACCTCCGCGGTGGGGACGGCGTTGAGGCTGCCGACGCGCATCCCCTCGCCGGCGGTGACCCGCATCAGCTCGCCGCCGGGCGCCCAGCCGTGCCGCACCCCCACCCCGATCGGCTTGTTCGAGAGGATCTCCAGCGCCACGGCCGCGTCGGCCACCACCTCGGTGCCGCAGAACACCACCGTGCGCTCGAAGCGCGCGTCGTCGCCCGCGCCGCCGCCGAAGAAGCGGTAGACGCCCCCCGTGAGCAGGGCCAGCCGGTCGACCAGGTCGTCGGCGAAGCCCGCCAGCGCGTCGGTGAACACCAGCGCCGCCCGATGGCGGAAGCCCGGCTCGTGCAGCCCGGCGAAGCCGCCCACCATCTCCTCGGCCGCGGCGCCGCGGTCGGCGCGCAGCCCCCGGCCCAGCGCCGCCGCGAAGCGCATCTCGGGCGCGGCCAGCGCCACCGCGCAGGTCATCCCCACCCCCGCCTCGTCGCTGGTGAACTCGCCGGCCGAAGAGCAGCCCACCAGCACCCGCGGCCCGCAGGCGGCGTTGAGCGCGCCCAGGAGCTCGCCGTGGTCCTGGCCGGGGGTGGCGAACACGATCAGCGCGTCGGGCGAGTCGCCCCCCAGCTGCTCGCGGACGCTCGCCCCGATCTCTTCGCCCGCCGCCGCACCACACCGGCGGGATGTCGCAATCGCAGACCTCGTCATCTCGACACCTGTCTCCAGAACCGTGAAGTAGAACCCGGCGCCCGCGCCTCGTAGCCCGCCTCCCGCGCGGAGGTGGAGGCGGAGGTGGAGCAGGGGCCGTTTCCCGCGCCGCAATGCCGCAGGCGATCGCGGCGCGGACGATGCGATGTCCCGTCGTGCCCATGGCAGGGTAACGCCCGGGCCGAAAATCGCTTGCGTGTGCAGCAGCCCCCCTCGCAACATCCGGGCTTGCACGCGCTGTACAATGTTTGTCCCAACATTCGCTATTGCGCGCGGGGTCGGCACATGCAAGACTCTCGCGACGCGATCACCGTGGAGAATGCCGTGGAAAAGACGATCCTCCTGGTGGAGGACAACGAGGACAACCGGGCGATCTACCGCACCATCCTCCGCTACGGCGGCTTCACCGTGATCGAGGCGGTCGACGGCGAGGAGGGGATCGAGCGGGCGCTCCGCGACCTCCCCTCGCTGATCCTGATGGACATCTCCATCCCCAAGATCGACGGGTGGGAGGCCACCCGCAGGCTGAAGCTCGAGACGTCGACGATGCACATTCCCATCATCGCGCTCACCGCCCACGCCATGGCGGGCGACCTCGCCCGCTCGGCCGCGGCCGGGTGCGACGGCCACCTCACCAAGCCGGTGGAGCCGCGCCGGGTCCTTTTCGAGGTCCGCAGGCTCCTGGGGCTCGACACCGCCCCGGACGCCGGCGGCGTCTGACCGGCGTCGCACAGGAGAGCGCGCCATCTCGCACCTTGCGGCCTGGCGCCCGAACCCGCCCCCGTACGTGGCAGGCACCCGTTCCCTCCCGTTCTCGCGTGCATGCCGTGGTGCGCTCGGCCGCGTGCGCTCCAGCACACGTTCGGCGGTCGCGCCGTTCCACCCTCTCGTGAAGGTGCTCGATGTGCGCATGGCAAGGTGATGATCCGTTTCGCCTCAGCATCAACCGGGTGGAGAGCGAGGAGGCGGCCCAATCGGCCGCGCTCTTCGCAGGAGGCGCGCGGGAGGGCCGCGAGGCGGCCGCCGGTGAGGGTGGCCCGGAGAGCAGCGGCCTCTACCAGCTGCTGGTGGAAAGCGTGCAGGACTACGCGATCTTCGCGCTCGACGCGACCGGCCACATCCTGAGCTGGAACGCCGGGGCGAAGCGGCTGAAGGGGTACACGCGCGAAGAGATCCTGGGCCGGCACTTCTCGATCTTCTACCCGCCCGACGACCTTGCCGCCGGCAAGCCCACCTGGGAGCTGGAGGTGGCCGCGCAGGACGGCCGGCTCGAAGACGAGGGGTGGCGCCTGCGGAAGGACGGCACCCGCTTCTGGGCGAACGTGGTGATCACGGCGCTCCGCGACCCGTCGGGCACGCTGGTGGGCTTCGCCAAGGTCACGCGCGACCTGACCGACCGCCGCATGGCGATGGAGGCGCTCCGGGAGAGCGAGGAGCGCTTCCGGCTGCTGGTGCAGAGCGTGAAGGACTACGCCATCTTCCTGCTGGACCCCGAAGGCTACGTGAACAGCTGGAACGACGGAGCGGCGCGCATCAAGCAGTACACCCAGCAGGAGATCGTCGGCCGCCACTTCTCGCTCTTCTACCCTCCCGAAGACAGCGGCAAGCCGGCGTGGATGCTGAACGAGGCCCGGCGCGAGGGGCGCGTGGAGGACGAGGGGTGGCGCGTGCGCAAGGACGGAACGCGCTTCTGGGCCGACGTGGTGATCACCGCGCTGCGCGACCCGCGCGGCGAGCTGGTGGGGTTCGCCAAGGTCACCCGCGACCTGACGGAGCGCCGCGAGGCCGAGCTCAAGACGCTGGAGGCGGCCCGCCGCGTGGCCGAGGCCGAGGCCGCCAACCTCGCGAAGAGCCAGTTCCTGGCGGCCATGAGCCACGAGCTGCGGACCCCGCTGAACGCGATCGGCGGGTACGCGGACCTGCTCGAGATGGGGATCGGCGGCCCCGTGACCGAAACGCAGCACGAATACCTGGCCAAGATCCAGCGGAGCCAGCGGCACCTGCTCAGCATCATCAACGACCTGCTGAACTTCAGCCGGATCGAGGCGGGGCACGTCGAGTACGAATCGGTGCGCGTGCCCCTGCGGGAGTGCATCGACACGATCGTATCGATCCTCGAGCAGCAGGCGGCGGAGAAAGGGATCGAGCTGACCCTGGGAAGCTGCCCCGACGGGATCGCCGCCACCGGCGACAGCGCGAAGATCGACCAGATCGTCCTGAACCTCTGCTCGAACGCGCTCAAGTTCACCCCCGCGGGCGGGCGCGTGGAAGTCGTATGCGAGAACCGGGGTGGCGTCGTTGCCGTGCTGGTGACCGACACCGGGGTGGGGATCCCCGCCGATCAGACGGAGCGCATCTTCCAGCCCTTCGTGCAGCTGGGCCGCGACCTCACCAGCCGGCACGAGGGAACGGGGCTGGGGCTGGCGATCAGCCGCGACCTGGCCCGGGGGATGGGAGGGGACCTCACGGTGCGGAGCGAGCCGGGGCATGGATCGACCTTCACCCTGACCCTCCCGGCCGCCGGCTCGTGAAGACGTCGGACCGCGCGAGGCTGCGAATCGGCGCAGCACGGCGAAGGCGCGCGGCTCAGGCATCGCCGAGCGCAGCCCGGTGCGCACGATGAAGCGCGAGGAACGAAGAACGCCGGCGGACGCATCTGCATCCGCCGGCGTTCCGTCGAGGTCTGCCGCGGCACGGCTCGACGAGCTCCCGTGCCGCGCACCCTCACGTCGGCCACACCGCGGCCGGTAGTCCGCGCAGGCGGACTTCGTGTGGTTGTTGCAGCGAATTCATTCGCCCTTCCCCACTTCGGTCCGGCCCTGCGAACCTGGCCGCTTCCCCACTTCGGTCGTGCCCTGCGAACCTGGGCCCTTCCCCACTTCGCTCCTGCCCCGCGAACCCTGGCCCTTCCCCGCTTCGCTCCGGCTCCGCGAGCTTGGGCCACAGCCCGAAGAACGCGGCGGGCGGCGCTACTCCACCGTCAGCGTTGTCAGGGTCCGCAGGGTCGCCGTCCCCATCCATCTCAGTTCAGCCCCTCGATGTCGCGCGCGGCGCGGTCCAGGATCTCGCGGGCGCGGGCCAGCCACTGCTCGTCGGCCTGGCGCTTCATGGCGGCGCGCAGGGTGGCGCGCCCCAGGTTGCCGAACGAGCGCCCCAGCCCCGCCATCACCGGGCCGATGAACGCGCCGAAGTCGTCCACGCGGCCGAAGATGTCGTCGATGGTCGAGCGGTTCTCCTCGAGGTACTTCCGCCCCTCGTCGGTGATCTCGAACACCTTCCGGTTCCCCTCCTCCGTCTGCGCCCGGGCGTAGCCCAGGTCTTCGAGCAGCGACAGCGTGGGGTACACCGTGCCCGGGCTGGGCGAATAGCTGCCGCCGATGCGCTCCTCGAGCTCCTTGATGATCTCGTAGCCGTGCCGCGGCTTTTCGGCCAGCAGGCTCAGGATCACGAACTTCAGGTCGCCGTGGCCGAACATCCGGCCGCGCCCCCGGCCAGGCCCGCCGCCCCACGGGCCGCCCGGGCCCCAGGGTCCACCGCCCGGAAAGTTGAACTCGAACCCGGGGCGCCGCCCACGCGGGCCGCAGCCGAAGGGCCCGTGGCCATGTCGTCCGAACATCTTCCCCTCCCTTGCCTGGAATGGAGCCTCGATCCAGCGGACGATCAAGATATAACGTTACGATATATCGTGGTCAAGATATATCGGAAGATACATCGTGAGATACATCGCGACCGGGGGTGCACCGTGCCGTCCCGCGGCGACGATGAACGGCAACAGCGTCACACGGAGGAACGGAGTAGAACGCAGGAAGCGGAGGAACTTACGATGAAGTTCTCCGTTTCCTCCGTTCTACTCCGCGTCTCCGTGTGACCCCTAGCGGCTTGATCCAGAACGACTGATCAGTGGTGCGGGCCCACCCTCCCCCGCGAGGCGGCCCAGGCGGCGTAGAGGGTGAGCGCCACGGCCACGCCCAGGATGCTCCCCACCGCCAGCCGGGCCAGCACGTGCACCAGGTCTCTCCCGAAGGTGGCGTTCACCGCGCCCACGGCCAGCGTGACGAACACGAGGAACGCGGCCACGCGCGCCAGCCGCGCCCGCTCGCCCGGCGCGAACCGGCGCGCCTCGGGGGGCCACCGCCGCCACTCGCGGGCGATCCACAGCGCCACCACCACGCTGCCCAGCACGGTGCTGCCGTACTGGGCCAGGCTGTACCACGCGAAGGGGATCGCGGGGATCGGCACCTCGAGCATCACCGGAAAGAGCACCACCGCCCACCCGGTGATGTGGGTGAAGCCGTCCCACAGGATGTGCGTGGACGCCCCGGTCAGCGCGGCCACCACGGCCAGCGGCACGGCGTCGGTGGCGCGGCCGGGGGGCGGCGCCTCGGCGGCGGCGCGGATGCCGGCGGGAAGGAGCGGGGTGAGCGCCGGGCGGATGGTGGCGCGCCACGCCCACCACAGCACCAGCGTCACGGGAAGGCAGAAGGCGAAGAGCCCGGCCGGCGTGTGGCCGAACTTGCCGATCGGCTGCATCCGCAGCACGTACTGCAGGTCGGGCGACATGGTGCCGATCACCAGCGCCGACGCGGGAAGGCGGCGCAGCGCGGCGTGCAGCGGCCACGCGGCGGCGGCGTGTGCGGGGGTGATGGGCATAGAGGAAGCGCGATGAACTCCGGAAACGAAGAAGGGGCGCCGCTCTCG
>DASWMA010000123.1:0-7210 GCA_036399995.1 Longimicrobium sp.
ATGTTCTCCGTTGACTCCGTTGACTCCGCGTGAAACCACTCTTTTTCAGGATCTGGTATTACCGGCCGTGCCGCCACTGGAGCAGCAATGGAAAGCGGGGCCGCCTTCCGGCTGGAAGGCGGCCCCGCTTCAGTGGTCACGACGTCCGCCGGGCTCAGCCCAGGCGGGTGACGTTCTCGGCCGCGGGGCCCTTGGCGCCCTGCACCACGTCGAACTCCACGCGCTCACCCTCGGCCAGCGAGCGGAAGCCCTGGGTCTGGATGGCGCTGTGGTGGACGAAGCAATCCTTGCTGCCGTCTTCGGGTGTGATGAAGCCGTAGCCCTTGGTGTCGTTGAACCACTTGACGGTACCGGTGGTACGCATCGCCCTGCTCCTTGGTTTGTTGATCCCGACTCTCGTGAGGTGCGGTGCTACCGTACCACCGATCGCCTGTACTGCGCGGGCTCCAATGCCCCCCGCGTGTGGGCCACGAGCACGGTGCCGAAATGAAAAAGGACCCGGGCGCCTGGCGTCCAGGTCCTCTCTGCAACTCCGGTCCCGGTGCTCGTCGAGTCCAAATTATATTTTCACCCCGCGAGGTCGTCAATCCCTTTGTCAACGCAGGCGCGGGTTCCACTCCCGGCCAGCTGCACCCATCGCCGTCCACTTCCCGGCAGGCACGGCTGCGACACGCTCGAAACCCACGATCCATCCGCCGGCTCCCTCATCCTCGCCCATCGACGGAGTGCGCACGAGAGGGGGATCGGGAAACCCTTCTGGCGCAACCGCTGTCACCCGCCGCGGAGACGGATCAGCCCCTCCTGGGCGACGGAAGCGACCGCGGCGCCGTCGCGGGTGAAGAGGGTGCCGCGGGTGAAGGCGCGCGCGCCGGCGGCGGCGGGCGAGTCGGTGGCGTACAGGAGCCAGTCGTCCACGCGGAAGGGGCGGTGGAACCACACCGCGTGGTCGAGCGAGGCGGCCTGCACCCGCCGCGACATGAACGTCAGCCCGTGCGGGAGGAGCGCGGTGCCCAGCAGCCCGTAGTCCGACGCGTACGACATCACCGCCTGGTGCAGCACCGGCTCGTCGGGCATCACGCCCTCGGCGCGGAACCACACGTGCTTCACCGGGTCGCGCCGGTCGGGCGCGAAGGGGTCCACCGGCGCCACGGGGCGGAAGTCGATCGGGCGGTCCTGCGTGTAGACGTCGCGCAGGGGCTCGGGGATGCGGTCGGCCAGGGCGCGCACCAGGTCCAGCTCGCGCGGCAGCGACTCGGGCCCGGGCGCGCCGGGGAGCGCGGCGTCGTGCTCGATCCCCTCCTCGGGCACGTGGAACGAACAGGTGGCGGTGAAGATCTCGCGCCCTTCCTGGATGGCCAGCACGCGCCGCGTGGTGAAGCTCTTCCCGTCCCTCACCCGGTCGACCTGGTAGACCACGGGGGTGTTCACGTCGCCGGGCAGCACGAAGTAGCCGTGCAGCGAGTGCGCCGCGCGGCCGTCCACCGTGCGGCCGGCGGCCACCAGCGCCTGCGCCAGCACCTGCCCGCCGAACAGCCGCCCCGAGCCGATGTCGCGGTTCTGCCCGCGGAACAGGTTCAGCTCCAGCCGCTCCAGGTCCAGCAGCCCCAGCAAGATGTCCAGCGGCTGCCAGCTCGCCCCCGATTCGATCGTCATCCACCCGTCCCGTGCCGGTTGCCCACCTCGTCGCCAGGGCGAAGATAGGGCGTGTGAAGCCCCGCCGCGATGCATGGCCCCCGCCGACCACCGGTCCGCGCGGGTTTCGTTGCGCACGTCCGCACCCCGCACCAGCGGTTCAGAGGACGCGAGAAACAGATGAGCAGAAGACGAAGGATGGGGGAATAAAGATTGCACAAAGCCTATACACATCCACACGTCCACGAGCTACCAGAGCAGCGCATCGACACATGGCAGGGCGAAAAGACGCGATTGGGAACTTCCGCGAGATTCTCCGGGCAGACGGCGTGCGCGCGGCGCTGCGGTACCTGAACCGCCTGAGCGCGCACCGGTTCACCGCCGTGTTCCGCTTCGAAGGCGGCACGCTGCGCAACCTGCACATGGTCGACCGCGACGACCCGGCGGTGGAGCGCTGCCCGGACCAGCCGGTGCTCGATTCGTACTGCATCTACGTGCGCAGGACCGCCGAGACGTTCGTCACCGCCGACTCGATGAACGACGAGCGGGTGAGCGGGCACCCCAAGCAGAAGGCGGTGCAGTCGTACTGCGGGATCCCGCTGTTCGACGAAGACGGGACGCTGTTCGGCACCATCTGCCACTTCGACTTCGAACCGATCCCCGTCAAGGAAGAAGAGGTGCTGCTGCTGGAAGACGTGGCGCCGCTGCTGGTGCAGGCGATCCGCACCACCGAGTGGCGGCCCGAGCGCAGACGCGCGTCGCAGGCGGCGTGAGCGGCTGAAGTACGAGGGTGCGAAGGTGGGGCGCTCCGGACGACCCGCGGGGGCCCCTCCCCGCGCCTGAGAGCGCTCGCCCTCCCCGCTGCGCGGGAGAGGGTGGGAGATCGGCCGATCCCGCTCGGACGGCGCCCGGGCGCTACTCTCCGTCTTCCGCCGTGGGTAGAGAGAGCGTGAAGGTGCTGCCCTTCCCCACCTCGCTTTCCAGCCCCAGGTCGCCGCCCATCCCGCGCGCCAGGTCGCGGCTGATGGCCAGCCCCAGGCCGCTTCCCTCGGAGCGGCCGGTGCGGCTCGGGTCCACCTGCACGAACGGCTCGAACACCGACGGCTGCTTCTCGGGCGGAATGCCGATGCCCGTGTCGGTCACGCGCAGCAGCACGCGCCCCGGGTCCAGCGCGTCGCGGCCCGCCTCCACCGCGATCACCCCCTTCGGCGGGGTGAACTTGATGGCGTTGCTGAGCAGGTTGATCACGACCTGCTGCACCTTCTCGCGGTCGGCGCGCACCACCACGCCGGCGGGGACGTTCACCGCGTAGACCAGCTGCTTCGCCCCCATCTGCGGCTCCACCATGGGGGCCACGTCGGCCATCAGCGCCGACAGCTCCACCTCTTCGAGCAGGTACTCCACCCGGCCGCTCTCGATGCGGGCCAGGTTCAGCACGTCGTTGATCAGCCGCAGCAGGTGGCTCTGGCTCCGCGCGATCCGCTCCAGCGCCTGCAGCTGGGGCTCGGTCACCGGGCCGTGGATCCCCATCTCCAGCAGCTGCACGTACCCCGCGATGGCGTTGAGCGGGGTGCGCAGCTCGTGGCTCATCACCGCCAGGAACGAGCTCTTGGCGCGGTTGGCCTCTTCGGCGGCGGCGCGCTGCCGCTCGAGCTCTTCGCCACGCTCCACCAGCTCGTCGTTCACCGCCTGCAGGTGATCGGCCTGCGCTTCGAGCTCGGCGGCCTGCTCCTGGAGCTGCTGCTGCTGAAGCTCCAGCTCCAGCGCCTGCTGCTCGAGCGTCTCGTTGGCCACGCGCAGCTCTTCGGCGTGCGTCTCCACCTCGTGCCGCGCGTTCTCGGCCTCGCGCCGGGCGCGCAGCAGCTCCTGCTCGAAGCGGGCGCGCTCCTTCACCCGCATCAGCACGCAGTCGGTGGCCCACGCGCCGCCCCGCTCGCGGCGCGCGGCATTGACCAGCACCTCCACGTTGCTCCCGTCGGCGGCGCGCAGCACCAGGAACACCTCTTCCGCCACGCCGTGCATGCGCAGCATGGGGAAGAAGTGCGTCTGGTAGAAGAGGCGCGCGCCCACGCTGAGCACCACGTCGATGCGCCGCCCCTCGAGCTCGCCGGGGGCGTGGCCCAGCATGGCCGCCAGCGTGGCGTTGGCGGCCGTGATGGTGCCGTCGTCGGCGAAGGAGAGGAAGCCGCAGGGCGCGTGGTCGAGCAGGGGGTCGAGCGCGCGCCCCGCGGCGGCCGCGCCGGCGCTCACGCCGCGGGCACGGGCTGCAGGTATTCCCGCATCAGCTCGATGGTTTCCTCGGGGTGGCTCATGTGCGGGCAGTGGCCGGTGGCCTTCATCACCCGCAGCGTGCTGCCGGGCATCTCGCGGTGCAGGTACTCGCCCACCTCCAGCGGCGCCACGATGTCTTCGGAGCACTGCAGGATCAGCGAGGGCACCTTCACGTGGGGAAGGTCGGCGCGGTTGTCGGCCAGGAAGGTCGCCTGGGCGAAGGTGCGGGCCGCCCTCGGGTCGGTGGAGCAGAAGCTCTCGGTGAGCTCTTCGCCCAGCCCGGGGCGGTCGGGGTTCTTCATGATGGCGGGCGCCAGGTAGCTGGCCCACCCGATGTAGTTCTGGTCCATCATGGCCAGCAGCCCGTCGATGTCGGCCGGCTCGAAGCCGCCCACGTACGGGGGGTCGTTCACGTAGCGCGGGCTGGGGCCGATCAGCACCAGCCGGTCGAAGCGGTCGGGCTCCTGGTTGGCGGCCAGCACCCCCACCATGCTGCTGACCGAGTGCCCCACGAAGATCACGTCGCGCAGGTCCAGCGCGCGCACCACCTCCAGCACGTCCTGGGCGTAGCCGTCCAGCATGGCGTAGCGCCTGGGATCGTAGGCCTTGAGGTCGCTCTTTCCCGACCCCACGTAGTCGAACAGCACCACCCTGTAGTCGTCTTCGAAGGCGGGCGCCACGAAGCGCCACATGTTCTGGTCGCACCCGAAGCCGTGGGCGAACAGCATGGGCTGCTCGCCGCGGCCGGACACGCGCACGTTGTTGCGGGCCAGGACGTCGGTCATCTATCGTCGGTCGCAGAGGGTTTGTTCATCCCCAAGCCGGATAAGAAGATGCAAGTGGCGTGCGGGAGGGGTGCGAAGGTGCGGGGTGCGAAGGTGCGAAGGTGCGAAGGTGCGGACCGGCAACGGCTGATCTCCCGCCTGGCAGCGGAGAACGCGGAGACCAGCGAAGTTCCTCTGCGTTCTCTGCTGCTCTGCGTGACACACCCGACGGAGGTTCATCCCGAACCGGCCCCGGCGAAGCGGGACTACTCCTCTCCCGGCTTCACGGGGAGCCAGAGGGTGAAGGTGCTCCCCTCCCCCACCTCGCTCTCCACCCCCAGGTCGCCGCCCATCCCGCGCGCCAGGTCGCGGCTGATGGCCAGCCCCAGCCCCACCCCCTGCTGGCTTTCGGCGGTGAGGTGGCGGTCCACCTGCACGAAGGGGTCGAAGATGCGGGCCTGCTGCTCGGGGGCGATGCCGCGGCCGGTGTCGCGCACGCGGATGCGCACGCCGGCGCCGGCGCGGTGGTAGCTCACCCGGATGCTCCCCCCGGGCTCGGTGAACTTGATGGCGTTGGTGACCAGGTTCAGCAGGATCTGCCGCGTCTTCTCGCCGTCGGCCCACACCGACAGCCCGCCCTGCCCGCGCGGCGACTGGTAGGTGAGCCCGCGCTGGGCCACCTGCGGCGCCACCAGCGCCTCCAGGTCGAGCAGCAGCTCGGGGACGGGGACGTCTTCGAGGTGGTAGCTGAGCTGCCCCGCCTCGATCCGCGCGAAGTTGAGGATGTCGTTGATCAGCGACAGCAGGTGCTGGCCGCTGCGGCGCATCCGCTCCACGTCGCGGCGCTGGCCGTCGGTGAGCTCGCCGTGCAGACCCATCAGCATCAGGTCGGCGTAGCCCGAGATGGCGTTGAGCGGGGTGCGCAGCTCGTGGCTCATGTTGGCCAGGAACTCGGCCTTGGCGCGGTTGGCGGCCTCGGCCATCTCGCGCCCGCGCACCTGGTCGGTCACGTCGATGGCCACCACGGCGATGCCGTACACCGCGCCCCCCTCGTCGCGGAGCGGCTGGTAGGTGAAGGTGATCACCCCTTCTTCGGGGTCGGCATCGGGGCGGTAGCGCAGCACCACGCGCAGCTCGCGGTACACGACGGCCTCGCCGCTGGTGTACACCCGGTCGAGCAGCTCGTAGATCCCCTGCCCGTCCAGCTCGGGGAGCGCCTGGCGGATGGGAAGCCCCAGCAGCTCGCGCTCGCCCACCAGCAGCCGGTACGACGGGTTGGCCAGCGTGTAGACGTGCTCGGGGCCCTCGAGCACCGCGATCGGCACCGGCGCCTGCTCGAAGGTGCGGGTCAGGTGCTCGCGCGCCTGCGCCTCGGCTTGGCGGGCGGCGTCCACCGCCTGCCGGGCACGCACCTGCCCGGTCACGTCGGCCGCCACGCTGGCGATGGCGTACACGTGGCCGTCGTCGGCGCGGAGCGGCGCGTACCCCACGTCGAAGAAGTGCTCCTCCAGCCGGCCATCGCCGTCGCGGTCCAGCAGCACGCGCCGCTCGCGCTCGAAGTGCGGCTCGCCGCTCTCGTACACGCGGTCCATCAGCCTGACGAACCCCTGCTGCTCGATCTCGGGAAAAGCCTCGCGCACGCTGCGGCCCAGCAGCGGCCGGCCCCCGCCCGGGCTTTCGCCGTAGCGTGGGCTCACGATGGTGTACACGTGCTCCGGGCCCTCCATCACCGCCACGGCCACCGGCGCCTGCTCCAGCACGTTGCGCAGGCGCGCCTCGCTGGCCCTGAGCGCCGCGTTGGCGGCGTCCAGCGCCTTCGCCTGCGTCTCGAGCGCGGCGGTGGTCTCCTGCATCCGCGCGTTGGCGTCTTCGAGCTCGGCCTGCTGCTCGGCGAGGGTGTGGTTGGCCTCCTGCAGCGTGTTCCGCGTCTCCTCGAGGCGCAGGTTGGTCTGCCGCAGCTCTTCGTTGGCGATCTCGAGCTCTTCGGCCACCGCCTGGGCCTCTTCGATCTGCCGCTCCAGCTCGGCGGCGGCCTCCTCGGCCTGGTCGCGGGCGTGGCGCAGCTCGTTCTCGGCCTCGCGGCGGTCGGTCACGTCCTGCACGGTGCCGATCATCCGCAGCGGCCGCCGCGCGGGGCCGCTCCCCTCGAAGAGCATCACCCCCGCCGCGTCGGCCCAGCGCTGGGTGCCGTCGGGGCGCACCACGCGGTACTCGGCGCGGTAGCGGCCCTCGCCGGCGGGGTCGGCGGCGGCGGCCAGGGCGGCGGATACGCGGTCCGCGTCGGCCGGATGCACGCGCGTGGCCAGGATGTCGACGCGCTGCAGCGGCTCGCCGTCGTCGAAGCCGAACAGCTCGCGGACGCGCGCGTCGAAGGCGGCCTGGTCGGCGTCCACCTCCCAGGTCCAGGTGCCCAGCCCCGCGGCCTCCACCGCCAGCCGGTGGCGCGCCTCGCTCTGCTCCAGCTCGCCCTGCAGGCGGCGCGCGGCCACCTGCCGGGTGGTCTCGTAGAGGGTGATGGTCACGCCCCCCGGCGCCGCGTTCTC
>DASWMA010000124.1:0-1560 GCA_036399995.1 Longimicrobium sp.
CGCTGCACCGCGCGCTCCTGCACCTGCGCCGCACGCACCCCGCGTTGCGCACGCAGAGCCGCGCCTCCTTCGCCGCCGCGGCGCTGGGCGACGACGCGATCGTCCTGCGCCGCGTGGGCGAGGACGGCGGCGCCGTGCTGCTGGTCGCCGCGTTCGGCGAGGGCGGCGTCTCGGCCGACCTGGGGTCGATGGACGAGACGCGGGCGCCGGACGGCTCCGCGTGGGAGCTCTACCTCTCCAGCGAGGAAGGGCGCTTCGGCGGGGAGACGGAGGGGGAGCTGGTGTCGCTCTCCCCGGACGGGCGGCTGGAGCTGCGCGGGGCGGGCGCGGTGGTGCTCACGGCGGGCGGCGGAGCGGCGTAACCTCGCTTCATCCAAACAGATATCACGGGCAACGCGCCACCGGATGGCAGGCCGGTGGCGCGGCTCGTTATATTCAGCGCGTTCTGCCCACCCAACCGATTTTGCAAGGACACACGGAATGAGCCCCGAAGGGAACGGCGTTGAAACGCTGGTGATCGTCGGCAGCGGGCCGGCGGCGTGGACGGCGGCGCTGTACGCGGCGCGCGCCAACCTGGAGCCGCTGGTGATCGAAGGCGCCCCCTCGCGCGAGATGATCCCCGGCGGGCAGCTCATGTTCACCACCGACATCGAGAACTTCCCCGGCTTCCCCGAGGGGCTGGGCGGGCAGGAGCTGATGGAGCGGATGAAGAACCAGGCCGTCCGCTTCGGCACGCGCACGCTGCAGGACGACGTCGCCTCGGTGGACTTCACCGGCCACCCGTTCGTGCTGCGCACCGCTTGGTCGGGCGAGGTGCGCGCGAAGGCGGTGGTGGTGGCCACCGGCGCGCGCGCCAACTGGCTGGGGCTGCCCAACGAGGAGCGGCTGGCGCAGAGCGGCGGCGGCGTCTCGGCGTGCGCGGTGTGCGACGGCGCGCTCCCGGCCTTCCGCGGCAAGCGCCTCGTCGTCGTCGGCGGCGGCGACAGCGCGATGGAAGAGGCGATGTACCTCACCAAGTTCGCCAGCGAGGTGGTGATCGTGCACCGCCGCGACTCTTTCCGCGCCAGCCAGGTGATGAAGGACCGCGCGCTGAACCACGAGAAGATCCGCGTGCGCTGGAACTCGCAGGTGGTGGACGTGCTGGGCGACAGCTTCGTGACCGGCGTGCGGCTGAAGGACACCGTGACGGGGGCGGAGGAGGATTTCGAGTGCGGCGGGCTGTTCGTGGCCATCGGCCACACGCCCAACACGGCGTTCCTGGGCGGCGCGCTGGAGCTGATGCCCAACGGCTACCTCAAGCTCTGCCGCGCGTGGCGGACGGAGACGTCGGTCCCCGGCGTGTTCGCCGCCGGCGACGTGGCCGACGACTACTTCCGCCAGGCGATCACCGCCGCGGGCAGCGGGTGCATGGCCGCGCTCGAGGCCGAGCGCTGGCTGGCCCACCATGGCGTGGCCGAAGCCGAGGCCCCCGTGCTGGAGACCGCCGAAAGCTCCATCGGCATGGCCCAGCTCCAGGCCTGAGCGTTCGGACGACGGTCGTCATGAACGGGCGGCGGCGAA
>DASWMA010000125.1:0-3009 GCA_036399995.1 Longimicrobium sp.
CTACCTTTCGGACATCACGGGAACAAAAAAATCACATCGGTGCCCACATGTCTGCGGCACGGTGATCGCGTTCATTTCCCGGGCGATTTTCGAGGCGGGAGATGAAGGTGCGTTCCGGCTTCCTGAAGCACGGTTCCGAGCGTGCCCGGAGCCCGGGGAGCCCGGCCGGAAGGTGGAGACCCGTTCAGCCTGGAGCGGAGCCGCTCGCCGCGCGGGACCGCCGGCGCGCGCGAAGGCGTTGGGGGGTGAAGGTGCCGCCGGTTGAGCCGTTCACCCGGCCGGTGCTCAGGGAGGCCGCCCAGGATGTGCTGGACGCCCCTCTCGCCCAGGTGGACACGGACGAGATGGCGTAGCTGCTCGCGCTCCGCCGCCCGTCCGCGGCGCACCAACTCCCGCTTTCCTCACGCGCTCCGCATCGAGTGGGGCGGTTCGCCGGCCGTGCGGGCGAGCGGCCGCCTCGTCGGCGTGCCCGCCGCTCCCGCCGCCCCGCCGCGCGGAATCCACCCCGCGGCACCGACGTCCTTCCCTCGTCCCGCCGCTTCGCCGGGCGCGAGGGGATCCGGCGCGTTCCACATCCTGATTCATCCGAGTCCCCACGTCATGAACCCCGTCGCGACGCTCACCGAACTGACGCCGGCCCAGCGCCTGGAGCTCATGAAGATGGCGCGGGCCCGCAAGCTGGTGGGCGACCGGCCGGAGCTTCCGCCGATCGAGCGCGCCGCGCGGGAGGGCCGGCTGCCACTCTCGTTCGCGCAGGAGCGGCTCTGGTTCATCGACCGGCTGGAGCCGGGAAGCGCCGTCTACAACCTTCCCGTGGTGGCATGGCGCCCCGGGGGTGAGCTGGACCAGGCGGCGCTGGAGCGCGCGCTGGGCGAGATCGTGCGGCGTCACGAGGCGCTGCGGACGGTCTTCGCCGAGGTGGACGGCTCGCCGGTGCAGGTGGTCGTGCCGTTCGGCGGGTTCTCCCTGCCTGTGGAAGACCTGTCGAACCTGAGCAAGGTGGATCGCGAGGCGGCGTTCAGGCGCCGGGAAGGCGAGGAGGGGCGGCGGGCGTTCGACCTCTCGGCGGGACCGCTCTTCCGCGCGGTGCTGCTGCGCCTGGGCGCGGATGAGCACGTGCTGCTGCTCTCGATGCACCACATCGTCAGCGACGGGTGGAGCCTGGGGGTGCTGCAGCGCGAGCTGGGCGCGCTCTACGCGGCGTACCGCGAGGGGCGTGAGTCGCCGTTGCCGGAGCTGCCGGTGCAGTACGCCGACTACGCGGTGTGGCAGCGCGAGCAGCTCGTGGGCAAGGTGCTGGACCGGCAGCTCTCGTACTGGCGGGAGCGCCTGGTCGGCGCGCCGGAGCTGCTGGAGCTGCCGACGGACCATCCCCGCCCGGCGGCGCAGACGTACCGGGGCGCGTCGGTCCCGATGGATCTCTCCCCGGAACTGCTGGAGCGGCTGCAGGCGCTGGGGCGGAGCGAGGGCGCGACGCTGTACATGACGCTGCTGGCCGCCTTCCAGGTGCTGCTCTCGAAGTACGCCGGGAGCGAGGACGTGGTGGTGGGGAGCCCGATCGCGGGACGCACGCGGGGCGAGGTGGAGGGGCTGATCGGCTTCTTCGTCAACACGCTGGTGCTGCGGACCGACCTCTCGGGAGACCCGAGCTTCCGCGAGACCCTGCGGCGCGTGCGGGAGGCGACGCTGGGGGCGTACGAGCACCAGGACGTGCCGTTCGAGAAGCTGGTGGCCGAGCTGCAGCCGGAGCGGTCATTGAGCCACTCGCCGCTCTTCCAGGTGATGTTCACGCTGCAGGACGGCGGAGGCGCTGTTCCGGGGCTGGGCGTGAGCGGAGCCGGAGCGGCGATGGAGATCGCCAAGTTCGACCTCTCCCTGACGCTCACGGCGACCGCCCAGGGCCTGCGCGGCGGGCTGAACTACAGCACCGACCTCTTCGAGCGCGGCACGGCCGAGCGGATGCTCGGCCACCTGGCACGGGTGCTGGAGCAGGTCGGCGTGGACGCTGACGTGCGGCTTTCGCGGCTGGAGCTGCTGGGCGAGGCGGAGCGCGCACTCGTGCTGGAGGAGTGGAACCGGACGGCGGCCGAAGTTCCGGCCGACCGCTGCATCCACGAGCTCTTCGAAGCCCAGGTGGAGCGGACGCCCGGCGCGGAGGCGGTGTCGTTCGAAGGGGAGCGTCTCACCTACGCCGGGCTGAACGCGCGGGCGAACCGGCTGGCGCACCACCTCCGCGCGCTCGGCGTGGGTCCGGACGCACGCGTGGGGCTGTGCCTGGAGCGCGGCGTGGACGCGATCGTCGGGCTGCTGGCCGCGCTCAAGGCGGGCGGCGCGTACGTCCCGCTGGACCCGTCGTACCCCGCCGAGCGGCTGCGCGAGATGCTGGCGGACAGCCGGCCCGTGGTGCTGCTGACGCAGGCGCCGCTGCGCGAGCGCGTCGGCTCGCCGGGCATCCCCGCGCTCGCGCTCGACGCGGACGCCGGCGCCTGGGCGGAGCGCCCGGAGACGAACCCCGTGCGGCTGGGGCTGACGCCGGAGCACCTGGCGTACGTCATCTACACGTCGGGATCCACCGGGCGGCCCAAGGGGGTGATGGTGCGGCATGGCTCGGTGGTGAACCTGGCGTTTGCGCTCCGGGCGCGGATCTACGCGGCGCATCCCGGCCCGCTGCGCGTGGGCGTCAACGCGCCGCTGGTCTTCGACGGGTCGGTGAAGCAGATCGTGCAGCTGGCGGCGGGCCACACGTTGTGCCCGGTCCCCGAGGACGTCCGCCGCGAACCCGCCGCGCTGGTGGCCTGGATGGACCAGGAGCGGGTGGACACGCTGGACATGACACCCTCGCTCCTGCGGCTGGCGCTGGCGGAGGGGCTGGGGCGCGACGGCTCGCCGCGGTTCGTGCTGGTGGGTGGCGAGGCGGTGAACGAGGAGCTGCGCGAGCGGATGTCACGCGTGCCCACCCGCTTCCACAACGTCTACGGCCCCACGGAGTGCACCGTGGACGTCACGACC
>DASWMA010000126.1:0-11940 GCA_036399995.1 Longimicrobium sp.
GGTTAGAGGCAGGGCTCAGGCTGGGTCCCCGGCATGATGTCGCAGTAGTTCCACGGCTCACTGGCACCGATACCGCAGGTGGTGCAGGATGGGTTTCCGCTCTCAAAGCCATCCACTGTTCCGCGGGCCGCTGGCGAGGCCGACTGGACTTCGAACTGCTCGACGCGCAGCTTCTCGATCTGCAATCTGAGCTTCCTCTTCATCCTTCACCTCACTGCCTGCGGGTTGAATATCGTACGGCATCGTCCGGTCTGGACGAGTCGTTTTAAGTTCAACAGAACCTAATGAGCCAAATTTCATAAAACAAGGAGATTGCACCAGAGACTTATGACATGCACGTCATCGCCGGCAGCGACTGGGTGATCGACATCGGCCCCGGCGCCGGGGAGGAAGGCGGCCGCGTGGTCGCTGCAGGCCCGCCCGCACTCGTGGCGCAGACGTTGGAGAGCCGCACCGCGCCGTACCTCGCGCGGGAGTTGGGGTGACGGTGCCGGCCTGCGACGGACGTGTACTTGCCGCGCGTTCGCTCGACAGCGCAACAAAGCCTTACGTTTCACGCAGATGTTCACTACTCTTGCATCGGTCCCGGCGATCAGTGGCTGATCGGCGCGACAATCACATCTAATCATTAATCACGGAGAGTGTTCATGGACGGAACCCAACGCAGCACCATCCCGGGAAGCGAGCGCGTCCAGATGAAGGGCGGGCGCGTCGTGGGCCCGGTAGCGGACGAGGAGACCATCGACGTTACCGTCCGCGTGCGCGCAACCTCGGACGTCCTCGCCTCGCGCGGGGCGGGCGGCGTGCCCCTCACCCGTGCCGAACTCGCGGAGCGGCACAGGGCCAGCCCCGAGGACCTGCGCGCGCTCGAGGCCTTTGCTCACGCGCACGGCCTGACGGTGCTGGACGCGAACGCCCGTGAGCACGCCGTTCGGCTTCGCGGCCCCGCCCGCAGAATGCAGGATGCGTTCGGCATCCTGCTGGAGCGGGTGGAACACCCCCGCGGGGGAACGTTCCGGCAGCGCACGGGCCCCGTGCGGGTGCCGGGGCACCTGGCGGAGATCGTCACCGGGGTCTTCGGGCTGGACGACCGGCCGCAGGCGCATCCGCAGCTCCGCTTCCGGTCCCGCACGGCGGGGGCGTCCTCCCCCGCCGCCGCGGGCGCCTCGTTCCCCGGCACGTTCACCCCGCCGCAGATCGCGCAGGTGTACGACTTTCCCAGGGAGGTAGATGGCCAGGGGCAGACGATCGCGATCATCGAGCTGGGGGGCGGCTATCTGACGACGGACCTGGACGAGTACGCGGCCGGGCTGGGCCTGCCCCCGTTCCAGGTGGTCGCCATCTCCGTCGATGGCGGGACGAACGCACCCGGCGTCGATCCCAATGCCGATGGTGAGGTGGCGCTGGACATCGAGGTGGCAGCCGGGGTGGCGCCGCGCGCGTCGATCGCGGTGTACTTCGCGCCGAACTCGGACCGCGGCTTCATCGACGCGCTGAGCGCGGCGGTGCACGATTCGCAACGCGAGCCCGGCGTAATCTCCATCAGCTGGGGCCACGCGGAGGACAGCTGGACGCCGCAGGCCCGCACCGCGTTCGACCAGGTGCTGCAGGAGGCGGCCGCCATCGGCGTGCCCGTGTTCGTGGCCGCCGGCGACAACGGCGCGTCCGACGACGAGCCGGGAGACCACGTCGACTATCCCGCCTCCAGCCCGTATGCCATCGGCTGCGGAGGCACGCGGCTGACTCTCGCGCAGAACGTACGCGCGGCAGAAACGGTGTGGAACAACCTGAACCAGCCACAAGGTGGCGCAACCGGCGGCGGGTTCTCGGCCATCTATCCCGCGCCCGCCGTCCAGGCTCCGTCGATCGGCGGGCAGAGCATGCGCGGGGTGCCGGACCTGGCCGCCAACGCGGACCCGGACACCGGATACCAGGTGCGGATCGGCGGGAGCAACGAGGTGATCGGCGGAACGAGCGCCGTGGCGCCGTTGCTGGCGGGCCTCACTGCCCTGTGCAACCAGCAGGCGGGGCACGGCCCCGGCGTCCTGCTCCCCAAGCTGTACGCGGCGGGAAGCCCCTCCAGCGTCTATTTCGACGTGGTGCAGGGCAACAATGCCGGGTTCAGCGCGGGCCCGGGCTGGGACCCGTGCACTGGGCTGGGAGTCCCCTCCGGCACCGCGTTCGCCGCAGCCGGGTGGGGCCCGGCGGCGGGGCAGGCCGCAACTCCGCCGGCGTAGCGGCGGATGAATGCAGTCCGTCGCATGGGCGGTGGGGTTCTTGCCTGTCGGGATCGCCCGGCCGCGCTACCAAGCAGCCGGCCCAACCCCGCGAGGAGATCATCCATGCGACCGCCGCGGTACCACTTTCCCGACGAAGTCCGCTCGGCCACACGCGAGATGGCCGCCCAGACGGTACGTGCCGGGACGGTGGCGCGCACGCCGGAGGAGCTCGATGCCTGGATTCTTCAGGCGCCGGAGGTTCGTGAGCCCCTGGAGCGCGGCGGGTACACGACCGAGTTCAACGCGAGCGACCTGTTTCCGCTGTACGAGGTGATGGTGGAAAAGGCCGGCGGCCCGGCGCCCCGGGCTGCGGCCGCTGCCCCCTCGCGCACCCGGTGGAGCGTGGGGATGCTCGCCGCGGTAGCCCTCGCGATCGCGGCGATCGTCGCGCTGGTGCTCGCGTTGAGCTGATTCCGAGGTCGGCGCCGGGGAGGAAGGTGGCCGCGTGATCGCCGCCGGCCCGCCGCCGTGTGGCCCTAGAGGCTGGAGAGCCGCACCGCGGGATACCTCGCGCGGGTGCCGGGGTGAAAGCAGAGATCAACCGTACCGTGATCGCAGCGAAGGCGCCCCCTGAACTTCAGGAACCGCCTCCACATTCTCGCCCGCGTGTCGCTGCCCCGTTGCGGCTGAACGCCGCGACGTTCAGCAGGGTGAGACGTCGCAGGAATAGGTGATCGGCATCTCGACGCAGAACCTGTGCGGCTCACTGGGGCCGACACCACAGACGCACGTGTCGGGGCCCTGCGTGGAAAGGGCTTGCACCGTCCCTCGCGCCCCCGGGCAGCCCGACTGAGTCTCGAAACGATCGACGCGCAGGCTCTCGATCTTCAACTTGAGCTTTTCATCGTCCGCCTCCTGGCAGCAGGTTGAACATGGGCGGCACTCGTCCAAGAGGGCGAGGCGTGGTCATGCCCACTACCTATTCTGACGAAATCTGGAGGCCGATCGCTTCCTGCTCACCGCGCGGCTCGTTCCGGGGCGGCGATGGCCGGATCCCCGATCCGTTCGCGGCGGCTGGACGCGAGGGCGAGCCCGGCGAGCGCCACCCACGCAAAGTACCCCGCGAAGCCGATGCGCTGCCCCCAACCCGGCAGCACGAACCCCCCGGCCTGCCACGCCACCTGCCACGCCACGTTGGCCAGCAGGAACAGCACGAACCAGGGGGTCAGGCGCCCCAGGGTACGCAGGCCAAGGTCCCGGCGGAGCAGCGGACCGAGCCAAAAAAGACCGGCCGCCCAGCACACTCCCACCAGCATCGCGCCGGCGGCGTGGGCGATGGAGCCCGCTGAATCGCGGTGAGCCATGTCCACCGGACACACGCCGGCCACAACCAGCGCCAGCCCCGAGCCCGCGAGGAGCGCGGGGCCCGTGCGCGCCCCTCGCGGGCCGGCGGCTCGCCTGATCGCGGCAGCGAGGACGACCACCAGCATTCCCGGCACCACGAACGCCAGCACGTTGAACGCCGTGGCGTGCGGCGCGCCCACCGCGCCGAGCTCGCTCACCGCCTTGCTGCCGTGCGTGTAGCCGTCGGTACGCGCCGCGGCAAAGCCGAACAGGCTGCAGGCGAACAGCACCGCCGCGGCCGGCCCGGCCAGGGCCAGGGGCCAACCGCTCGAGCTTGCGGCGAGCGGAGCTGGACGGCCGGCGGTGCGCGAAATCGGTGGGGCCATGTCGTCCATCCGCGTAGATGATTAACTTCAGGCAACTACCACAACATAGTTAACTGAAGTTAATCATATGAGCAAGGACCGTGGGGAGGTGGCCG
The DNA here is from genome assembly GCA_036399995.1 of Longimicrobium sp. Taxonomy (GTDB): domain Bacteria; phylum Gemmatimonadota; class Gemmatimonadetes; order Longimicrobiales; family Longimicrobiaceae; genus Longimicrobium. The sequence continues at coordinate 4,045 of DASWMA010000126.1, forward strand.
ACCGGTTGGTGATGGCCGCCGTCCGGCTTACGCGCTGGCTGCACGCCGCCGACAGCGACCCGCAGCTCAGCGGGCCGCAGGCGACGGCGCTGGCCGTGATCGTCCACTCGGGTGGAGTTCGGCCGTCGGAGCTGGCCGCGCTCGAGCGGGTGCAGCGTCCGGCGATGGCAAGAACGCTGGCGCAGCTCGGCGAGCGTGGTCTTGTGGAACGCGTCGCCCAGCCGGACGATGGACGCAGCGTGATGATCCGCGCGACCGCCGCCGGCGCTGCACTGCTCGAAGCGGGGCAGCGCCGCAAGATCGCACCGCTGGTGGGCGCCCTCGCGGCGCTCCCCGACGCCGAGGCGGACGCGCTCGGCACGCTGCTGCCGATCCTGGAACGGCTCGTCGACCTGGGCATCGCGGACGCCTCGCGCGGTGCCCCGGCGCGCGAGGAGTGATCGCCGCGAGAAGCGGGCGCCGCAGCCGCACCGGCTGGTGATGCCGGCAGCACGGGGGTGGTGGGGAGAGGGTGCGAGCTTCTCCCGAACCGAGCGGATGAAGGCCCAGGGCTTCCGTCGGATCGCGTGTCGGGCTGGCTGGATTCGGACGGCTGGACGCAGCATCTTTGGAGCGCCTTGCCGCATCCGCGTCCACCCGTTCCATGGCTCATCGTGCTCGGCTTTCTGAAGAAGCGCCGCCGCCAGCGCATTCGCGCCCAGCCCTTTCCGCCGGAGTGGCTGGCGATCGTCGAGCGCAACGTGCCGATGTACGCCCGCCTCTCGGAGACCGACCGGCAGGAGTTGCTCCGTCGGGTGCTGGTGTTCATGGCCGAAAAGAGCTTCGAGGGCGCGGGCGGGCTGGAGATGACCGACGAGGTGCGTGTGACCATCGCCGCCCAGGCGTGCGTTCTCCTGCTGCGCCTGGACGATGACGACTACTATCCCGCGCTCCGGTCGATCGTGGTGTATCCGGCCGCGTACAGGGTGCCGCGCGAGGAGAGGGACGGGTTGATCGTGCGGGAGGACGACGCGGTGCACCTGGGCGAGTCTTGGGGGCACGGGGCGGTGGTGCTGTCGTGGAACAGCGCCCGCAGCGGCGCCGCCGACCCGCGCGACGGGAAGAACGTGATCCTGCACGAGTTCGCCCACCAGCTCGACCAGGAAGACGGCGCCGCCGACGGCACGCTGGAGCTGGACCGCCTGGCGCTGTACGCGCCGTGGGCCAGGGTGCTGAGCGAGCACTACCTGGCGCTGCGCAAGGCGGCGCGCACCGGCGGCAAGACGCTGCTGGACAAGTACGGCGCGACCAATGAGGCCGAGTTCTTCGCCGTCGCCAGCGAGTGCTTCTTCGAGCGCCCGGTGCAGCTTCGCGCGCGCCACCCCGAGCTGTACGAGGAGCTTTCGTCCTACTACGGGCAGGACCCGGCGGGGTGATACCGAACGCGATGATTGACTGTGCATTCTGCACCCATATCCTCCACCGTCATCCTGAGGCCCGACCACCGTGCGCCCGGCATGAGCCGGTGGTCGCAGGCCGAAGGATCGATCGCCGGCTTGCGCGACATCCCCAGTCGTAGCGCATCTGATGGTATAGATCCTTCACGCTGCGGCCCTTGCAGCACGCCGCGGGTGCAGCGTGGTCGCGCTCAGGATGACGGGGGGCGGTGTCGTGCGAAGGCACAACCAACCGCTGAATTCTGTATGAGATGCGGCCGGAATGACGATCCGGGACGTGGATGCCTCGCCGCGGCTTGCATCGTGGCGAGGCGACCAAGCGGTGGCGCCGGCGAGGGAGGCGCGCAGGTTCTGCTCGACGCCATCCTCCATGACGGCCTGAGATGAAGCTCCGGTTCGGCAAGGCGCACCACGGCTGGCTGCCGGTGACGCTCGAGCTCGACGGCGGCGAGACGCTGGCGTTCGACCTGTCGTACCTCCCGTACGACTTCATCGGCGAGCTGGTGGCGGCGCTCGCGGGCGTGCTGGACGGGCCGGGGGAGCACGTCGCGCGGATGTGCGAGGAGCCGACCGAGCACGAGTGGCGCTTCCGCGCGTACGACGCATCGGCCGTCACGTTCGAGGTGGTGACCTGGTTCGACGGACGCGGGCGCAAGGGCGAGGTCGTGGCACGGGCGTGGGGCTCGCCGATCGACATCGTGCTCCCGATGTGGCGCGGGCTGCGCGAGCTGGCGGGCCGGGCCCGGGCGGAAGGCTGGCGCTCGCACTGGACGACGCCGTTCCCCTTCCAGGCGCTCGACAGGCTGACGGCGCGCGTGGAGCAGGCCCGCACCCTTTGAGCGACGCGCAGGCCGCGAATCGGGCTGAACCCTTACTGCAACAGCGTCACCCTCGGCTGTTTTGATCCAGCGACAGATCATGCGGATCGGATCTCAGCATCAGATCACGCGGAAGCAGGCACCGCGGCTTCCGCCTGTACCGCGGCGCCAGGTTCCGGCGGCACCGAGGGACGTGGGAGACGGATCCGGCCGTGCTCCTCCGCGCGCAGCAGACCGATGCCGAAGACGATCATCCAGGCCGGCAGCAGGTAGTTGTTGATCTCTGCCACCACGTCCACGGCCGCGGTGACGTTCCGGAACATGCCGGTCAACCCGAGAACGCCGGTGAAAAGCCCGAGGAACCCCATCCACCTCGGAAACCCGCTGCGGGGATGGAGCATCGCCGCGGCCGACAGCAGGAAGAACATGCTGAACGAGAGCTCCCCCAGGAATTCGCCGATGTAGTTCCCGAGATAGGCGTTCAGCCCGGCGAACATGGCGGCGAGAACCGTTCGCTCGCCCGCCCCGCCGGCCGCGTAGCTCTGCGCCAGCTCCCAATGGATGCTGGGCCAGCGCGCGAGCCCCAGGACCATCGCCACCGCCGAGAGGGCGGCGAAGAGCATCGCCACCCGCATCGCCCCCTCGCGGACGTGCCGCAGGGCATGGAATGCCCCGACCCCGGCCGGAATCCAGACGAGCGGTAGAAACGCGTACAGCGCCCAGGCGAGTCTCCCGCCGGTGCCGGTGGCAAGCAGCCGGGGCAGGACATCGGGAGCCGTGCCGTCGAGCACCTCCGGATAACCGAACCGCGCGGCGAGGTACGAGAACACGGCGACGAAGGCGAGAGCCCCGGCGATCAGGGCGGCGCCGCCGACGCGGGCTGCGTTGGGGGGTCGCATGGGATTCCGCGGAGGGGAGGGGGCTCGTCGCCGCGGCTGGGCATGGAGAGGTGAACCGCGAACGCGAGCTGTGGGATAGTCGGTGAGCCTGACTCGCAAGTAGACCCGATCCCACGCGAGGCGCAAGCCTTTTGACGAGGTACCTTTCCGGCGGGCGGCATCCGGGCAGGGCATGGCCGTCCCCACCGGGCGGTAGCGAGGGGGGCCGCGTCCCCCGCGAGCGCGAGTCAGCCGCCCGGCGCGCGTGCGGACGGCTGGAGTGGCGTGCGGCTTCGGGCTCGCCCGCGAGCGTGCGCTGCACCAGCGGCCGCCGTCGGCCCGTACGATGGCTGGCCTGGAGGCGTGTCACCAGCGTGCGAACCGCGACGGGTGATCGCCGGCTGACAGCACCCGGGTCAGGATTGCGGATCGGGGCGCGCAGCGCGTGGCCGGTCGAAAGCGTGCGCGGCGCCGCGTCCTTTGCCGCGTGGGGCGGACAGGGGGCGCTACGCCGCCGGGGTGGGGGCGACGGCGGGAATCGGCTTGGGGCGCGTGGAAAAGCGGTGCTTGAAGGTGAGGAAGTGCTTCTCGGCCAGGTTCCAGCTCAGCCACGCCACTGCCAGAGACACCAGCGTTGCGAAGGCGGTGAACAGGAGGTGCACGCCGATCTGCACGCTCCCGCCGAGCCCGGCGAACCGCGCCGCGCCCCAGCCGTTCGCCCGGAGCCCCGCGAGCACCAGCGGGTGGAAGATGTAGAGCGCGTAGCTGTACTTGCCGAACATGCGCAACCAGGGCCCGCGCAGGATTCGGCCCCAGCGCGACGACTCGTCCGCCGAGACCGCCGCGACCAGCGCGGCGGCGAAGAACGCCCCGATCGCGGTGAAGCCCACGGTCTGCACCCACGGCGAGGCCCAGCTCGACCGCGGCGATGCCGTCGCCAGCGTCGCCACGGCCACCAGGCCGGCGCCCACCAGCACGCGCGGCGCCTGGCGGGCCAGCGGGGCCATGCTCCCCAGCTCGCGCACCAGCAGCGCCACGAGCGCGCCCATCAGCAGCGCGTCCATCCGCGTGAAGGGAAGGACGTACGTGGCGACCGGGCTCGCGCCGGCGGCCCACAGCACGGTCCGCGCGGCGAGCGCGACCACCACCAGCACGGCCGAGGTGCGGATCAGCGCGCGCCGCGAGAGAAGGAGCACCAGCGGTGGCCAGACGAGGTAGAACTGCTCCTCCAGCGCCAGCGACCAGAGGTGCTCCGTATGCGGCATCGACGTGGTCCAGCCGCCGTCCAGCGCCACCATGAAGTTGACCGCGTAGCCCAGGTACCATCCGCCCCTGTCGCGCAGCGCCGCCACCGCCGGCGCGGCGTCGCCGGTCTGGAGCCACACCGACAGCGGCAGCACCAGCAGCACGAACGCGTAGTAGAGCGGGAAGATCCGCAGGCTCCGCCGGGCGAAGAAGCTGGAGAAGTACCCGTCGCGCCCGCGGCTGTCATGCAGGATCCCGGTGATCAGGAACCCGGAAAGCACGAAGAACAGGTCCACCCCCATCCACCCCAGGCCGGAGAGCCGCGCGTACGCCGTGTCCACCGGCGACGCGGAGAAACCCCACGCGTACGAGAAGTGGTAGATCATCACCAGCAGCACGGCGATCCCGCGCAGGCCGTCCAGCGCGGGGATGCGGTCGTGGGGTGGCGGTGGTCGTGTTCCGTGGGTTCACGAGGCGGGGGCGGGGAAACAGGCCTTCGGGGCAAACGCGGGGGGGGGGATCGGCGGAAGAGCCTGTAAGATAAGCACATACGCGTTTTGGGCCAATCCCCTTCGCCCTCCCCGTCTGCCGCCTTTCGCCGACGACGTGATCGCCCCCCGGCATCAGCGTCGAGGTCACGGGGTCCGGGCCGCCGAAGGCTCCACGCCCGCCGCCCCCGCGAAGCCCGCCTGCACGGTCGTCGGGCGGGAGCACGGCCGCTGGGGAGGTGCGATCCGGGCGACGCGCGGGTGTGCCTCGCCGTTTACCGGAAGGGGACGCGAGCGGGGGTGCGGCGGCTTCGCCCGGAGACGCGGACCCGCGATGGAGCACACGGCAGCCGCGGACGGACGATCCGCGGAGAGCACGATCTCCGGACACCTTCTCTCCAGCACCGCGGCCGGATCGTTCCCGTTACACTTGACGACACGCCGCGGCGCCACTAGCGTTACTACACGCTGTCGTAACACCCCCCCTGCCCTCCCGATCCCGTGGACCTGAGCCGATACCATTTCACGTTCGATCCGCGAAAGAAGGGGTTGCGCAAGATCCTCGGCGACCTCGAGACCGACGTCATGGAGGCGATCTGGGAGCGCGGCCAGGCCACGGTGCACGACGTCCACGAGCGGCTCGCCGCGGCGGACCGCGAGGTCGCGTACACCACGGTCATGACGGTGATGTCGCGCCTGGCGGACAAGGGCCTGCTGGAGAAGCGGAAGGACGGCGCGGCGTACGTGTACATGCCTGCCGCGAGCAAGGAGGAATTCACCAGGCGCACCGTGGGCACGGTGCTGAGCGAGCTCCTGGACGACTTCACCGCCCCCGCGATGAGCCAGTTCGTCGACCTGGTGGGCGACGAAGCGGCGATCGAAGCGCTGGCGAAGGCGATCGAGGAGAAGCGGAGGCGAGCGGATTCCGATGTTTGAATGGTTCTACGCGCCGTACGCCAGGCTCCTCCAGGGCTTGCAGGGCCTGCTGGTCATCCCGGGCACCTGCGGGGCGCCCGTGGACGTGCTCCGCGCGCTCACGCTCCTCCTCTGCGCCGCCGCGGGCGCGCGGATCTGGGCCCAGTGCGTGGCCGACCGGCGCCTGCGCGGCCGGTCGCCGGTCTACGGCCGGGATGAGTTCTCCGCGCTGTACGATCTCTACCGCGAGGCCGGGGCGCGGGTCGGGGTGAAACGCCTGCCGCCGCTGCACCGCCACGCCGACGAGGATCCCCTGGCGTTCACCACGGGGTGCTTCCGGCCCGCCGTCTTCCTGGCGCCCGCCCTGGTCCGCTCGCTGGGGGCCGACGAGCTCCGCGCGGTGCTGGTGCACGAGCTCGTGCACGTGCGCCAGCGCGACAACCTGCGCGCCCTGCTCGGCAGCCTGCTGCCGATCGGCGCCCTGGTGGTGGTTCTGCAGGTGGCGGCGCTCTACGCGCTCTTCCGGATGGAGCAGCGCCTCGGCTTCACGCACGCCGGGCTGATCGTGGCGGCGGTGCTCACCCTGCTCTGGACCTTCCGCTCCGTCGCCTGGCCGCGCGTGGTCTTCCGGCGCGAGCTCTCGTGCGACGACCGCGTGGTGGAGGCGCTGCAGAGCCCGCTGGTGGTCGCCGCGTCGCTGGTGCAGGTGTGGCGCCTCCAGCGAGCGCTCCCCCGCCGGCGAGGAGGGGCGCGCCTGATCCATGCCCTCCCCCTGCTCCGGAGCGGCCCGAGCGTCGAGGAGCGGGTCCGCCGCCTGATCGATTATCGGCCCGGCCCGCGCCGCGCGTGGCTCACCGTGGCGCGCCGGGCGCTGGCCGCCGCGGCGGTGCTGTGGACGTCGCTCTTCCTCTGGAACTACCACAGCTCCGACGTGCGCGACCAGCTCGCCGAGACCGCGCCCGAGTTCTTCCGGACGTTCTCCCCACCGCGGCGCTAGCGGCACCTGCCCGGCTGCCCCGCAGGGGAGGATTCCGCGCCCCGTCGTACTACGCGTCGTAGTAGCAATCACCCCAACCTTCCCCGTCGCCGTGAGCGCACCGAGCCATAGAACACGACCACCGGCACCCCGCGGCGCCGCCGCCCTTGCGGGCGTTTGCGCGCTCGTCGGCGCGCTCGCCATCGGCGCGGCACCGGCGACGGCGGGTGCCCAGCTCGTTGCCCGGGGGGACGGCCCCATCGCGCGCGCCACCGCCAGCCGGCCCGTGGAGATCGAGCTGCGGAGCGCCGCGCGCGTGCTCGCGCCGGGCGACACGGCGGCCATCGCGATCCGGCTCCGCCCCGAGCCCGGGTGGCACGCGTACTGGCGGCACGCGGGCGACGTGGGGAGCCCGCCGTCCGTGGAGTGGCGGCTCCCCGAGGGGTTCACGGCGGCCGCGCTCCGCTGGCCGGCGCCGGAGCTGATCGCGTCGCCACCGCTCGCCAGCTACGGCTACGAGCGCGAGGTGCACCTGCTGGGCGCCGTCCACGTCCCGGGCACCGCGCGCGCCGGGTCGACCGCGACGCTCGCGGGCACCGTCACCTGGGTGGTGTGCAAGGAGGAGTGCATCGCCGACGAGGTGGAGCTCGTGCTGACGCTGCCGGTGGGAGCGGCCCCGCAGGCCGACACCGCCGCCGCCCGCGCGTTCGCGGCCGAGGATGCGCGCGTGCCGGTGCGCCGCGCCGACTGGGCGTTCCGCTCGGCGGTGGACGCGGACGCGGTCGTGCTCCGCGTTCGCCCGGCCGCGGGATCGCCCATCCTCGCCGCAGGGGATGCCGCGCGCGTCCGCTTCTTCGTGGACTCGGCCGGCGTGATCGACCACGCCGCGCCGGCCGCGGTGCGGGTGGACGGCGACGAGCTGGAGCTCCGGCTGGTCCGCTCGCGGTACGCCAACGGGACGCCGGCCCGGCTGAAGGGCGTGCTCGCGCTGGCGGGGCGAGGCGGGGGCGACGAGGGGCTCGCGGTGGAGGTGGATGCACCGGTGGTGGCCATGGCGCAGCTCGCGCCGGCCGGCGCGGGTACCCTCGACGCCGGCGGGTGGCTCGCGCTCGTCACCGCCGGCCTCCTCGCGCTCCTGGG
>DASWMA010000127.1:0-2796 GCA_036399995.1 Longimicrobium sp.
TCGACGCCACCGTGCTGGTGCGCGACGGGCGGATCGCCGCCGTGGGGCCGGCGGCGCGCGTGCGGGTGCCCGCCGGCACGCGGCAGATCGACGGGCGCGGCCGGTTCCTGGTGCCCGGCCTGGCCGACATGCACACGCACCTCTTCTCCGACGACAGCACCATGGCCGCCGACTCGGTGGCGCCGTACGAGCTGGGGGTGATGGTGGCCAACGGGGTGACGGCCACGCGGCTGATGATCGGCACGCCCGAGCAGCTGGCGCTGCGCACCGCCGTGCGCGAGGGCCGGGTGCTGGGGCCGCAGCTGTGGGTGGCCAGCCCGCAGCTGGCGGGGCGGCCGTTCGACAACGGCCGCGTGGTGACCACCCCCGAGCAGGCGCGCGAAGTGGTGCGCGAGGTGGCGGCGGCGGGGTACGACTTCGTCAAGCTCACGCTGTTCATCACCCCGCCCGTCTACGACGCCATCATGGACGAGGCGGCGCGCCGCGGGATCCGCGTGGTGGGGCACGTGGAGACGGCGATCGGGGTGCCGCGCGCGCTGGCCGCCGGGCAGCCGATCGAGCACCTGGACGCCTACTTCGAGGCCGTGCTGGCCGACTCGGCGCCGTCGCGCGCCAGCGTCACCCAGTACGGGGTGTTCCGGCTGGACAACTGGCGCAGTCTCGACCACGTGGACAACCGCAAGATCGCGCAGATCGCCGGCCTCACGGTGCGCGCGCCGGGGTGGGGGAAGTGGACGTCGCCCACGCTGAACGTGTTCAACGACGCCTTCGCCATCGGGCCGGCCGAGGAGGAGATCCGCGCCCGGCCCGAGTGGAACCTGCTGCCGCCGAAGTTCCGCGAAACGTACATGGGCGCGCGCCCCCGCTACTGGAGCGCAGCCGCCGCCGAGGTGCGCACCGAGGCGCGCCGCCGCCGCTACGTGGAGGTGCGCAACGGCCTGGTGAAGGCGATCGCCGACTCGGGCGGCAGGGTGCTGGCGGGCTCCGACACGCCCGAGTGGTTCCACCTGTACGGCTTCGGCCTGCACCGCGAGCTGGCGGCGCTGGTGGGGGCGGGGCTCACGCCCTACCAGGCGCTCGAGGCGGCCACCCGCAACCCCGCCGAGTTCCTGGGCGCCGCGGCCGAATGGGGCACCATCGAGCCGGGAAAGCGCGCCGACCTGGTGCTGCTGGCCGCCAACCCGCTGCGCGACATCCGCAACACCACGCGCATCGAAGGGGTGTCGCTGGGCGGCCGCTGGATGGACCGCGCGGCGCTGGACGGGATGATCCGCGCCGCGGGGCAGCGCCTGAACCCATCCGCGGGCTCCACGGCCTCGTCGGGTGGCGCGCCCTGACGGCTGCCGTGCGGCGTGATGGACCGTAGTTGTGAACGCGGAGCATCGGAGAGAAGGGAGTCAGGGGGAGATCTGCACACGCGGTTCTCCCCCTGACTCCCGTTCCTCCGATGCTCTGCGTTCTGATCGACCCGCTTGCCGCCGACGCGAGACCTCGCATACGTTCGGGCGCTGATTCGCGACTGCCTGCCGTCCCGCCGTTTCGATCCGCACCGCATGCCGGTTTTCGTCCATCTCACCTCGCACCGCAACGTGGCGGCGATCCGCCGCGGCGGGATCGGACTGATCAAGCGCCGGCTCAGGCCGCGGGGCGTGTATGCGATGCCGGTCACGCGCAACTTCTATGTCTCGCACCAGTGGCTGCGCGAGCTGAAGCGGCAGGGGGGCGGGACCATCGTGGGCGTGTACTTTCGCGTGCCCGACGACGAGCCGGTGGAGGTGGGGCACTACAACAGCCTGCACGCCACGATGCCGGCGGCCGAGGCCGTGGCGCTGCTGATGGCGGCGGAGGATCGCGACCCCGCCGCCGAACGCACGCGCGACAGGGCGTCGAAGGCGGTGCAGCGGGGAAGGACGCTGCCGTCGTCGCCCGAGGGCTACGAGGTGATCGTCCCGCGGCGGATCGAGCCGTCGGAGATCATCCGGGTGAAGGCGCTGCCGCAGGTGGTGGGGTGGCGGTACATGCCCGGCGCGAACGGCAAGCCGCCGTGCACTTGCCTGTGCTGCGCGCGCGGCCAGTACGGCATCCGCAAGCTGCTGCGCCGGGTGGAAGAGGCCGAGGCGAACGACGCGCCCAGCAAGGTGGTGATGTTCGGGAGAGAGGACGATTCGTTCCGGCGCGTCGAGCGCCTCCGCGCGCGCCGCGGGAAAGACCCGTCGTAGCGCCGGAGAGCGCGAGCCGAACCATCAACCCGGGAGAAGACGCATGGCGAGCTTGCAGAGGATCACCCCGTGCCTGTGGTTCGCGGACCAGGGCGAGGAGGCCGCCCGGTTCTATACCGGCATCTTCCCCAACTCGCGCATCAACGCGATCACGCGCTACCCATCAGCGGGTTTCGAGACCCATGGCCGCCCCGCCGGGTCGGTGATGACGGTGGAGTTCGAGCTGGACGGGCACACCTTCACCGCGCTCAACGGCGGCCCGCTCTTCACCTTCAACGAGGCGGTCTCGATGCAGGTGAACTGCGCCACGCAGGAAGAGATCGACTACTACTGGGAGAAGCTGGGCGACGGCGGCGACCCCCGTGCCCAGGTGTGCGGGTGGCTGAAGGACCGCTACGGGCTGTCGTGGCAGGTGGTCCCCGAGATGATGGCCGAGATGATGAAGGACCCCGAATCGCCTGGCACTCAGCGGGCGTTCATGGCGATGCTGCAGATGAAGAAGCTCGACATCGCCGAGTTGCAACGGGCGTACGAGGGAGCGGCGTAGGCTGCCACCGGCGGCTGAAGCCGCAGCAAC
>DASWMA010000128.1:0-4394 GCA_036399995.1 Longimicrobium sp.
CGTCCAGCGCTCCTGCGCCACCCCGTCGTGGTTGGTGACGGCGGTGCCCGCGAACACCGAGCCACCCCCCGACACCACCACGAAGTTCACCACCTGCCCCCGCACCGCCTTCCCCGCGGCGTCCACCACGCGCACCACCAGCGGCGATGCGAGCTCCCGGGCCACCGTCCCCTGCTGGTTGTTTCCCGCCACCACGTCGAGGCGCGCAGGCGGGCCGGCGCGGACGTCGGAGGGCGAGTCGCACCCACCCAGCCACGCCAGCGCGGCGGCCAGGAGCAGGGGGGTCCGGCGGACGAGGTACGGCATGCTGCGTCTCCTGCAGGGAGCGTGCACGGCCCGGAGCGAGCCGCAGCGGTGAACGGGCGAGAGCGCGGCCTTCGACCGGCACCGGTTCGCCGGGTACTTCGCCGACTTCTTCGATCTTCCCCAGCGCGAGATCCGAGCCCCATGTTCCTGGCCCCCCGAACGCTCCGGCTGGCATGCGGAAGAGAACGTGCGCGTCCGGATCGCCGCGGAGAAGCGCGGCCGGAGGCGACCCCGTGTCGCCGGCCGTGAACCGCACCGTCACGAATCGAGAAGACGCGGCCGTAGAAGGCGCCCGGCGGCCGGAGCAGGTCTTTCGTGCGGAGCGACGCTGCCGCGAGACGGGCCCGTAGCGATCATCGCTCCGGGCCCGTTCCGTTGTCCTGCCCTCCTGCCCTCCTGCCGCCGGCGCGAGGGCCTCAGCCCCGGCCGCGGCTCACCGCTGGACCAGGGCCGGCACGGTGCTCCCCATCACCCCGCCCCAGCAATACGCGTAGCCCGTCGACTTCTCGAGCGCGCAGGTGTGATTGTCGCCGGCCGTGATCGTGGAGAACACCAGCCCCGCGGGCTGCTGGACGGCGACCGGCAGCGACCGGTTCGCGTACGTGCCGTCGCCCAGCCGTCCGCCGTTCTCGCCCCAGCAGTACGCCTGGCCCGCCGCGGTGAGCCCGCAGGCGTAGTTCCACCCCACGGTGATGCTGGCGAAGGTCACCCCCGCCGGCGTCAGCACCCGGGTCGGGTACGACTGCACGCCGGGCGTGGTCCCGCCGCCGAGCTGTCCGGAGCTGCCGACCCCCCAGCACCAGGCATCACCGGCGGGAGTGACGCCGCAGGTGTTCGACGTTCCCGCGCTGATGGAGTCGAAGGTTACCCCCGCCGGCTGCTTCACCGGCACGAACGTGGTGCGCGACGTGGTGGTGCTGTCGCCCAGCGCCCCGAGCCCGTTCGCGCCCATGCAGTGCGTCTGCCCCAGGGGGTCGAGCCCGCAGAAGTGGCTCCGGCCCACCTCGATCACCTCGAACGGCCCCGGCTGAGCCAGCGCGGTGGGCGCGCTGGATGTCCAGAAGCCGTAATCGGCCTGCGAGCCCCAGCACCACGCCTGGAAGGTCGTCGAGAGCGCGCAAACCACCCAGGTGTTCGCCGAGATCGAGGCGTATACCGGGTTGTTCGGGTTCGGCACCAGGGTGGGCGTCAGGTAATCGGTGTCACGCCTCCCGTTGAGGGGAGCCCGGCCCCAGCAGTACGCCGCGCCCGCGGCCGCCACCCCGCAGAAGTAGTCCCTCCCACCGGCGAGGTCCACGAAATGGGTGCCCGCCGGCTGCGCCGCAGGCACCGGCCGGTGCATGGAATCGTTCGACGCCTTCACGCCGATGCCCAGCTCCCCGGCCAGGTTCTTCCCCCAGCACCAGATCTGCCCCGCGGCGTCGGTTCCGCAGCTGCCGTAGTGCCCCGTCGACACCGTGACCAGCGGCAGCGCGCCCACGTGGGCGGTGCCCGGGGTGCCGCGGTCGCCCGAGCCGTAGAGGCTCGCCGACGGCGACCAGTTCGACCCCGATCCGCTCAGGTACAGGTTGTCGGCTGCCCCCGTCTTCAGCCCCAGCGACGCCCCGCTGGGGGGCGTCGAAGCCGTCTGGCCCGCGGCGGCGCCCCAGGTCACCGAGTCGGCCGTGAACCCGGCGGGGGCCCGCAGCGCCAGCCAGTCGGTGGCGTCGTTCCCCAGTGTCACCCCCGAATAGGCATAGGACACGGGGGCGCCCCCGTTCTCGGTCGTGGAGGTGCTCCGCCCCAGCACCCGGTATGCGCCCGGCGCGACCGTCAGCGAGCCGGCCACCGTGTGCCCGGCGTCGCCGCCCGAGGCGATCGTCCACCCGGCCAGGTTCACCGTGAACTTCCCGGCGTTGTAGACCTCGAACCACTCCCCCGCGCCCCCGTCGGCCGTGGAGGGGCGCGCCATGATCTCGGTGATCACGAGGTGCGGGGGGACCGCGGTTTCCACGAACACGGTGAACGCAAACGTCACCACGCTCGGCTCCAGCTGGAACTGCCACTGCCTGGCGGCCGAGACCGCGGTGGGCTGCAGGATCCCCGGGTACTGGAAGTACGGCTGGTTCGCGGCCGTGAAGGTCGCCGTCCCGTCCGGGTTCTTCACCGACACGGCTCCCCACCCGCCGGTCACGGTGGGGCCGGTGTTGAAGAACACCCGCGTGCCGGTGGGGTGCGGGGTCACCCCGTCGGCGGTTCCCATCGCCTGCGGGAGGAGGTTCTGCACCGTCACGTCGGTGCGCAGCACCCCGGTGGCCCCGTCGAACACCACGTTGCTCGAGGTCAGGCGCACGTTGGTGCCCTGCCCGCCGAGGATCACCCCGCGCCCGCCCGTCGCCCCGGCGGGCGTGCACGCCACCGTCCGTTCGCGCACCGAGGCCGTGCACTCCAGGCGCTGCAGCTCGGCCTGGGGTGCGGGCGGCGTCTCCGGCGCGGGAGGCACGGCCAGGGGCTGCCGGTCTGCACAGGCGGCGAGGAGCGCGGCCGCGGCGGCCACTGCGCAGGTTCGGATGCGAATCATGGGTCGGCTCCGGACCCGGGTGCGCGAAGCATCCCGGGAGAACGGGGGAGCGGGAGCCACCGGATGGATGGGACCCCGTGTGCGGCTCGACGCCTGGGTGTGGGGCCTGGAAGAATCCGTCGGGCGTTGCGTCAGAGACCTTGAATTTCGCGGGATCGCCGGCTTTGCTCAACCATCCGCTCCCAAGATGCATTCCGCTTCCACGGCTTCCGTGCACCCATCCGTGCCCGGCTCCGTGGTGACGTCGGTTTTCCGCCCATCGGCCCGCACGAGCGGAGGCGAGCACACCTTTTTCCGACTCGCGGAAAATCCCCGTTCCACCGCTCCGCGAGGTTGCCCTGGACGATCTGCAAGTGCAGTCGGGACAGGAGATTCGGTGCGCCTGCAGGGATGGGGCGCTCTACGCCTAGCCGTCCGGAGACGGGCTGGGCCGGAGCCGCGGTCGCCGGCCAGCGCGGCCGGCGCGGCCGGCGCGGCCGGCGGGTGGCGTACCGACGGCGCGGACGTGGTCTACACCGCGTTGGCGGCCCGGTCGAGCTTCGCGCTGCGACGGCCGGCACCACTCCGGGCGGCACTCGGCGCGGCGGCCGGCGGTCCCGTAATGGCGCGCTACGGCATGATCTCTTCCACCCTGCCGCCCGTGATCAGCAGGAAGCGCCCGTCGCGCACCACCACGCGGGTGTAGTCGGGCTCGCCGGCGTGCTTCGTCTCTCCCGTGGGTGTCACCAGGAAGAGCTGCATCGGCGAGCCGCTGGTGTACAGCACCGACCCGTCGGGCGCCAGGGCCCGCAGCGTGCCCGGCGATGCGTCGGAATCGACGCGCTGCACCGTGCCGGCGGGCGAGCGGCGGTTCACCACCGTGTTGCTGCCGTAGGCGATCCACCCGCCCTGAAACGCGAAGTGCAGGGGGGGGCCGCGGAAGGTGGTGCCGCTCTGCAGGTGGAGGTCGCCACCCGGCCGGTCCAGGAACAGGTTGACGGTGATGGCTGCGGTGTTGCCGGTCAGGTACCCCACGTTGATCCCGTCGGTCACCACGCCCATCGTGCCGGTGGGGAAGGTACTCGTGGAGGCGGGCGGGCCCAGGGAGGTGGTCGTCCCGTTCTCGTACAGGAACAGCTCGCCCCCCGAGAACCAGGCCACGTCGCCGTCCGGGCCCACGTCGAACTGGGTGGCGGTCACGTTCAGCACGGTGCTGGTGCCCGCCGCCAGGTCGCGGCGCACGATGCCGCCCTCCACCCGCCACGCGGCCCAGTTCCCGTCCACGCTGGGGGAGAAGCTCAGGGAGCCCAGGTGGGTGAGGGTGCCGTCGCGCCACTCGAACCAGTTCTCGCCGGTCCCCTTCACCAGGGCGCCGCCGGTGAACAGGTGGCCGGCGACGAAGGAGAAGCCGTTGTGCAGCGTGTCGGCCTTGACCACCACGTCGGCCCCGGTGGCGAGCGTGCGGATCTTCACCTGGCGCATGCCGGCCGAGTCGAGCCAGAGGACGCGCTCGCGCGTGGCGTCGAGCACGCGCCCCGGCACCTGCGCG
>DASWMA010000129.1:0-1557 GCA_036399995.1 Longimicrobium sp.
GCCCCCGGCCAGCGTGCCCATCCGCAGCGGTTCGTCGAGCACCAGGAAGGCCAGCAGCACCGTCCAGAGCGGCTCGGTGGTCGCCAGGACGCTGGTGCGCGCCGCGCCGATGCGGCGGATGGCCATGAACAGCAGCGGCACGGCGAGCAAGGTGGGGAAGAGGGCCGTCGCGGCGACCACCCCCCACGCGGCGGCACCAGCGGGCACCCCGAGCGTGCCCGTCAGCGCGCCCATGACGCCGAACCCGATGGCCGAGGAGAAGGTGAGCCAGGCCGTCGCGGCGAGCGGCGGGTAGTGCAGGTAGCGCTCGCTGAACAGCAGGTACGCGCCGTAGAGGGCACCGGTCAGCACCCCGAAGCCCAGCCCGAGTACATCGCGGTCACCAGCGCCAGGGAGGCCCACCACGAGCCCCAGCCCGATGGCGGTGAGGGCCACCGCGACGAGCTGCGCCCCATGGGGCCTGCGCCCCAGCAGCCACACGTACAACACGACGAACGCCGGGGCGAGGTAGAGCAGCAGCCCGGTGGCTCCCGCGGAGATCCGCGCCAGCGCCAGGAAGTAGCAGGTGGTGGCGAGCGTGTAGAGGCCCCCGTTCGCCACCATCACCCACCGGTCCCGCCGGGTGAAGGGCCCGCGCGCCGCGCCGGAGCCAAACAAGACGAGCGCCACCAGGGCGAACCGCCACGGCAGCAGCGTGTACGTCGGGAGGTGAAGCTGCTGCGCGAGCTTCCCCCACACGGCGAGCGAGCTGAACGCCAGGGCGGAGGCAAGTGCGAGCAGTGTCCCGGCGGGCGAGCGGGATGCGGTCACGGCGGAGCGGTCCTTTCGTGCCTTGGCTTCGCTCTACCAGTACGGCGACCCCAGGCGCTCCAGATTTTGCGCGGGGCCCGCCTCGGGGATAGGGAGAGTGTCCTCTATGTCCGTGACCGCCGAGCTACTTGAAACCGTCCGGGGGGAAGCGCGCCCGGACACCTGGTCCGCCGGGATGGCCCTGGCTCGCGCGGGTGCCGTCTCGGTGCAGTCCGTCGGTGAGGAAGAGGCCGTACTGCGGGTGCGCGCCACCGGCAGACCCGCCCCGCTGACCACCGTGCTCTACCCGGAGGACGATGTCTGGGAGTGTGACTGCCGCGGCCGCGTGGACCCCTGCGAGCACGTGGTGGCGGCGGCCATCATGCTCCACCACTCAGTGACCCAGCGCGCACCCGCCCAGCGCGCACCCTTGGCACAGCGCGCTCCCGCGACCCAGGCCGGCCCGCGCCCGGGTACCGCGCCGAAGCCGGAGCGCATGGTTTACCGGTTCAAGCGCGTGGAGGGGGGACTTCAGCTCGAACGTCTGCTGGTACGTCCGGATAACACCGCGCGGCTCCTGGCGCGCAGCCTGGCGTCGGTGCTGGCCAACCCCGTGGAGGCGGCCCGGATCCAGGTGGAGCCGTGCGACCTGCTCGCGGACAAGCTGCTGGCACGGCCCACCAGGGGCGCGCTTCCGCCCGAGCGGCTCGACGCGCTCCTGCGCGTGCTGGAGCCCGCGCGCACCGTGCTCTTCGACGGCGTGCTCGT
>DASWMA010000130.1:0-9936 GCA_036399995.1 Longimicrobium sp.
AAGCAGCTCCCCCACCCTCGGCCCGTCCGAGAGGTCCACGCGCAGGGGGAGCGTGTTGACGAAGAAGCCGATCATCTCCTCGACCTCGGCGTGGCCGCGGTTGGCGCTCGGGGTGCCGACGACGACCTCGTCCTGCCCCGACAGCCGGGCGAGCACCGCCGCCCACCCGGCCAGCAGCGTCATGAACAGGGTGGCGCCGTGCCGCTGCGACAGCGTCTACAGCGCCCCGGTCAGCGCCTCGTCCAGCTCCACGTCCACCGACTCGCCGGCGAAGTCCTGCTTCGCCGGGCGCGGGTGGTCGGTGGGCAGCTCCAGCAGCTCGGGCGCGCCGGCCAGCGTCCCGGTCCAGTACTCTCCTTGCGCCTCGAGGACGGGTCCTTCCACCCAGCGGCGGTGCCACACGGTGTAGTCGGCGTACTGCACCGGCAGCGGCGGGAGCGGATCTCCCCGGCCGAGCACGAAGCCGGCGTACAGCGCGCCCAGCTCGCGGTACAGCACGCCCATCGACCAGCCGTCGGAGACGATGTGGTGCATCGTCAGCAGCAGCACGTGGTCGTCCGCCGCCATCCGCACCAGCCGCCCGCGAACCAGCGGCCCCTGCTCCAGGTCGAAGGGCGCGCTCGCCTCGCCCTGCATCAGGCGGCGCAGCTCGTCCTCCGCGTCCGGCGCGGCGTGGAGATCGTGCTCCACCAGCCGGAACGCGCTCTCCTCGACCGGGGCGATGCGCTGGACCGGCTCGCCGTCCACCGCCGGGAAGGAGGTGCGCAGCGCCTCGTGGCGCGCGACGATGCGGTCGAGCGACCGCACCAGCGCGCCGCGGTCCAGCTCGCCGCGCAGCCGCAGGCCCATGGGCATGTGGTAGGTGCTGCCCAGGTTCCCGAGCTGCTCCAGGAACCACAGCCGCTGCTGCGCGAACGACAGCGGGATCCCCGAGCTCCGGTCGACCGGCACGATCGCCGTCGCCTCGGCCTGCGCGGCGGTTTCCAGCCCGCGCGCGAAGTCGGCCAGCACCGGCCGCTCGAACACGTCGCGCGGCGAGACCTCCACGCCCAGCGCCTGCCGCACCCGCGACGCGACGCGCACCGCGAGCAGCGAGTGCCCGCCCCGCTCGAAGAAGTGGTCACGCCGGCCGACGCGCTCCGCGCCCAGCAGCTCCGCCCAGATCTCCGCGACCGCCTCCTCCACCGTGAGGGAAGGCGCCTCGTACCCACGCGCGGCGAACGCGTCGCCCTCGGGCGCGGGGAGCGCCTTGCGGTCGACCTTGCCGTTCGGGGTCAGCGGAAGCGCGTCCAGCCGCACGTACGCCGCCGGGACCATGTAGTCGGGGAGGCGTTCCGAGAGATGCGCCCGCAGCACGTCGGCCGTGGCCGTCTCGTCGCCCGCCACGTACGCCACCAGCCGCTTCTCGCCCGGCGTGTCTTCGCGGACCAGGACGACGGCCTCGCGCACGTCCGGATGCTCCAGCAGCCGCGCCTCGATCTCGCCCGGCTCGATGCGGAACCCGCGCACCTTCACCTGGAAGTCGGTGCGCCCCAGGAACTCCAGTGCGAAAGTGCGAGAGTGCGAGAGTGCGAGAGTGGAATCAGCCTCGCGCGAATCGTCGCCGTCCGCGGAAGACTTTCGCACTTTCGCACGTTCGGACTCTCGCACTTCCACCCACCGCACCCGGTCGCCGGTGCGGTAGAGCCGCGCGCCGGGCTCGCTGGCGAAGGGATCGGGGACGAAGCGCTCGGCCGTCAGCCCCGGCCGCCCCAGGTAGTCGCGCGCCACGCTGGCGCCGCCCAGGCACAGCTCCCCGGCGACGCCGACGAGCGCGACGTCGCCGCCCGGCTCCAGCACGTAGAGGGCGGCGTTCCCCAGCGGCCGCCCCACCATCTGCCGAGCCGCCACGTCATCGCCCAGCCGGTGCGCGGCGCAGATGATCGCCGCCTCGGTGGGGCCGTAGAGGACGTGGACCTCGGCCGCGGGGAAGACGCCGCGCATCTCCTCCAGCAGGTCGGGCGCGACCGCGTCGCCGCCCACGAAGGCGTGGCGCAGCTCGGGGAGGACGCCACCCGGCCGGGCGCGGACCTCCTCCACGATGCGGCGCATCAGCGCGGGCACGGCGTGCAGCGTGGTGCACCCGGCGAGATCCTCCACCAGCCGCGGCACGTCGGGCACCCGTTCGCGCGGGACCAGCCGCACGGTGCCGCCGCCCAGGAGTGGGAGGAGCGTTTCGAACAGCCAGATGTCGAAGGCGAAGGAAGCGAGCGAGGGCACCCGGTCGCCCGCGCCGAGCCCGAACGCCTCGCCCGCCACGGCCAGCGTGGCGCCGACACTCCCGTGCGGCACGCGCACACCCTTGGGACGGCCGGTGGAGCCCGAGGTGTAGATCACGTACGCCAGGTGGTCCGGCGACAGCCCGCCGCGCCCCGGATTCGTCGCGGGGAGCGACGCCCACGCCGGCGCCGCAGCGTCCAGCTCGACGGTCGGGACGTCCGCGCTCTCGACCCGGTCACGCAGGTGCGCCTGCGCGAGCACCGCCGCGGGGGCGCTGTCGGCCAGCATGTACGCCAGCCGCTCCGCCGGGTGGCCGGGGTCCAGCGGCACGTAGGCGCCGCCCGCCTTGAGCACCCCCAGCACCCCCACCACCATCTCGGGGCCCCGGTCCACGCAGATCCCCACCCGCGCCTCGGGACCCACGCCCAGCGCGCGGAGGTGGTGCGCCAGCCGGTTCGCCCGCGCGTTCAGCTCCGCGTAGCTCAGCGTCTCGTCTTCCCAGACGAGCGCGGCCGCGCCGGGCGTGCGCTCCACCTGCGCCTCGAACCGCTCGTGCACCAGCGCTTCGCGCGGCGGCTCCGCCCGCCCGGCGTTGAACTCCTCCACCACCCGGCGCCGCTCGGCCGCGGAGAGGAGGTCCAGCCGGTCGACGGGCTTCGCGCCGTCGGCGGCCATCTCTTCCAGCACGCGGCGCAGGTAGCCGACGTACCGCTCGACCGTCGCCCGGTCGAAGAGCGCGGTGGCGTAGATCACCTCGCCCGCGATC
Organism: Longimicrobium sp.; assembly: GCA_036399995.1. Lineage (GTDB taxonomy): Bacteria > Gemmatimonadota > Gemmatimonadetes > Longimicrobiales > Longimicrobiaceae > Longimicrobium. Next base: position 3,026 of record DASWMA010000130.1, read on the forward strand.
CGCCCGCCGCGCGGGGCCAGGCCGAGCGACAGGTCGAACTGCGCCGCCTCCTCCTCCACCGCGTCCAGCCGGGCCACGTGGAGCCCCGGCAGCTCCGGCGCTCCGCCGGGCATCTCCTGCCACGCCAGCATCGCCTGGAAGATCGGCGTGTGCGCCAGGCTGCGTGCCGGCCGCACCCGCTCCACCACCTGCTCGAAGGGGACGTCCTGGTGCCGCTGGGCCTCCAGCACCCGCTCGCGCACGCGCCGCAGCAGCTCCGCCACGGTGGGCGCGCCGAACAGCTCCACCCGCAGCGCCAGCGTGTTGACGAAGAACCCGATCAGCCCCTCGACCTCGCCGCTCCCGCGGCCCGCCGCCGGCGTCCCCACCACCACGTCGTCCTGCCCGGAGAGCCGGCTCAGCACCACCGCCCACCCCGCCAGCACCGTCATGAACGGCGTGGTCCGGTGCCGCCGCGAGAGCGCCGCCACCCCCGCCACCAGCGCCTCGTCCAGCTCCACGTCGACCGAGGCACCCGCGAAGTCCTGCCGCGCCGGGCGCGGGCGGTCCGTCGGCAGCTCCAGCAGCTTCGGCGCGCCGGAAAGCGTATCGCGCCAGTAGTCGGCCTGCCTCCGCAGCACGTCTCCATCCACCCGGCGCCGCTGCCACGCCGTGTAGTCGGCGTACTGCACCGGCAGCGGCGGGAGCGGGTCGGCATCGCCGCGGGCGAAGGCGGCGTACAGCGCGCCCAGCTCGCGGATGAAGATCCCCATGCTCCACCCGTCACTGACGATGTGGTGCATGGTGACGAGCAGCACGTGGTCGTCACCGGCCAGCCGGATCAGCCGCCCGCGGACCAGCGGGCCCCGCGCCAGGTCGAACGGCGCCCCCACCTCGTCCAGCATCAGGCGGCGCAGCTCATCCTCCGCGTCCGGCAAGGCGGTGAGGTCTTGCTCCGCCAGGTGGAACGGGCTCTCCTCCACCGCGGAGATCCGCTGCGCGGGGACGCCGTCCGTTTCCGGGAAGCGGGTGCGCAACGCCTCGTGCCGCGCCACGATCCGGTCCAGCGCGCGCACCAGCGCCTTGCGGTCGAGCTCGCCCTTCAGCCGCAGGCGCAGGGGGAGGTGGTAGGCCGGGCCCGCGCCTTCCATCTGCTCGATGAACCAGAGCCGCTGCTGCGCGAACGACAGCGGCAGCGCCCCGCCGCGCTCCACGGGCACGATCGCCGTCCCCTGGGCCGTGGCCGTCTCCAGCCCGCGCGCGAGGTCCGCCAGCACCGGCCGCTCGAACAGGTCGCCCAGCGAGGCGTCCACGCCCAGCGCCTGGCGTACGCGCGAGACCACGCGCACCGCCAGCAGCGAGTGCCCGCCCAGCGCGAAGAAGTGGTCGCCGCGGCCCACCCGCTCCACCCCCAGCAGCTCCGCCCAGATCCCGGCCAGCACGGTCTCGGCCTCCCCCACCGGCGCCTCGTAGGCGCGCGCGGCGAAGGCGTCCGCGTCGGGCGCGGGGAGCGCCCGGCGGTCCAGCTTGCCGTTGGGGGTGACGGGGAACGCTTCCATCCGCACGAACGCGGCGGGAACCATGTACTCCGGCAGCTGCTGGGACAGGTGCGCACGGAGCGCTTCGCTCTCCAGCGCCTCGCCCACGAAGTACGCCACCAGCCGCTTCCCGCCGGAACCGTCGTCCAGCGCCAGCACCACCGCCTCGCGCACGCCCGGGTGCGCGGCCAGCCGCGCCTCGACCTCGCCCGGCTCCACGCGGAAGCCGCGCACCTTCACTTGGAAGTCGGTGCGGCCCAGGTATTCCAGTGCGAAAGTGCGAGAGTGCGAGAGTGCGAGAGTCGAATCAGCCTCGCGCGAATCGTCGTCACCTTCAGACTTTCGCACTTTCGTACTTTCGCACTTTCGCACTTCCACCCACCGGCACAGGTCGCCGGTGCGGTACAGCCGCGCCCCCGGCTCGCCGAAGGGATCGGGGACGAACCGCTCCGCCGTCAGCCGCGGCCGCCCCAGGTACCCACGCGCCACCGCCACGCCGCCGATGAACAGCTCGCCCGCCACGCCCACGGGAACGGGCTGGCCGGTGCGATCGAGGACGTAGACGGTGGAGTTGTGGATCGCCCGGCCGATGGAGACGCGCTCCGCGTCGGGGTCGCACGCCCACTCGGTCACCTCGCCGGATTCCGTCGGCCCGTACTGGTTGGTGAGCTCCACCCCCGGGAGCCGCTCGTGGAAGTGGCGGACGAGCGCGGCCGAGACCGCCTCGCCGCTCACGGGGACGCGCAGCAGACCGGTGCACTTCGCCGCGTCGGGGTGCTCCAGGAAGAGCTGGAGCATCGAGGGGACGAAGTGCGCGTGGGTGATCCCCTCGCGCTGGATGATGTCGGCCAGGTACGCCGGGTCGCGGTGGCCGTCCGGGCGCGCCATCACCAGCCGGGCGCCCAGCATCAGCGGCCAGAAGAACTCCCAGAACGAGACGTCGAAGGAGAACGGCGTCTTCTGCAGCAGCGCCTCGTCCGGCGTCATCCCGTACCGGTCCTGCATCCACGCCAGGCGGTTCACCAGGCTCCCGTGCTCCAGCATCACCCCCTTGGGGCGCCCCGTGGAGCCCGAGGTGAAGAGCACGTGCGCCAGGTTCCGCGGCCCCACCCCCTCCCGGCCGGGATTCGTCGCCGGATGGACCGCCCACGCCTCGTCGGCGGTGAGGTCGAGCACCGGGATGGCGGAGCCCGCCGACAGCGCGGCGGCGATGGCGGCCTGCGGCGGGTGCGTCAGGAGGACGGCGGGGGCGCTGTCCTCGAGCATGAAGCGGAGCCGGTCCACCGGATAGCTGGCGTCGAGCGGAACGTAGGCGCCGCCGGCCTTCAGGATACCCAGCAGGCCGACCACCATCTCCACGCTGCGCTCCACGCAGATCCCCACCCGGCCGTCCGGGCCCACCCCGAGCGAGCGGAGGTGGTGCGCCAGCCGGTTGGCCCGCGCGTTCAGCTCCGCGTACGTCACCCGCTCGCCTTCGAACACCACCGCCACCGCGCCGGGCGTCCGCTCCACCTGGGCTTCGACGAGCTCGTGGACGCACGCGCCGGCGGGGAACGCGGCGCCGGTGGCGTTCCATTCCTCCACCACCTGGCGCCGCTCGGCCGCGGAGAGCAGCTCCAGCCGGTCCACCGGCGCCGAGTCGTCGGCGACCATCGCCTGGAGCACCCGGTGGAGGTAGCCCACCCAGCGCTCCACCGTCACCCGGTCGAAGAGCGCGGTGGCGTAGTTCGCGTCGCCCGTGATCCGCCCGCCGCTCGGCGCCACGCTCAGCATCAGGTCGAACGCGGCCGCCTCCTCCTCCACCCCGTCGAGCGGCGCCGCGGCGATGCCCGGCAGCTCCAGCTCGCCGCCGGTCATCTCCTGCCACGCCAGCGCCACCTGGAAGAGGGGCGTGTACGACAGGCTGCGCGCCGGCCGCACCCGCTCCACCACCTGCTCGAAGGGAAAGTCCTGGTACTGCTGCGCCTCCAGCGCCCGCTCGCGTACGCGCCGCAGCAGCTCGGCCACCGTGGGCGCGCCCGACAGCTCCACCCGCAGCGCCAGCGTGTTGACGAAGAACCCGATCAGCCCCTCGATCTCGCGCATCCCGCGGCCCGCCGTGGGCGTGCCCACCACCACGTCGCTCTGGCCGGACAGCCGGGCGAGCACCACCGCCCACGCCGCCAGCAGCGTCATGAAGGGCGTGGCCCCGTGCCGCTGCGACAGCGCCCTGAGCGCCGCGGTCAACGCCTCGTCCAGCTCAACCTTCACCGACGCACCGGTGAAGTCCTGCCGCGCCGGGCGCGGGCGGTCCGTCGGCAGCTCCAGCAGCTCCGGCGCGCCGGCCAGCGTCTCGGCCCAGTACCGCGCCTGCGCCTCCATGGCGGGGCTGCTCACCCAGCGCCGGTGCCACACGGCGTAGTCGGCGTACTGCACCGGCAGCGGCGGCAGCGGGTCGGCCTCGCCACGCGCGAACGCGGTGTAGAGCACCTTCAGCTCGCGCGCCAGCACCCCGATCGACCACCCGTCGCTCACCACGTGGTGCATCGTCAGCAGCAGCGCGTGGTCGTCCCGACCGACCCGCACCAGACGGCCACGCACCAGCGGCCCCACCGCCAGGGCGAATGGCGCCTCGAACTCCTCCTCGGCCAGGCGCCGCAGCTCACCCTCGACGTCGGCGCACCCGGTGAGGTCGTAGTCCCGCAGGGTGAAGCCGTGCTGGCCCGCCGGCGCGATCCGCTGCTCCGGCTCGCCCTGCACCGCGGGGAAGGTCGTCCGCAGCGACTCGTGGCGCTCCACGATCCGCTCCAGCGCCCGCGCCAGGGCGGTGCGGTCGAGCTCGCCGCGCAGCCGCACCCGCCACGCCACGTGGTACGCCGCGCCCGCGCCTTCCATCTGGTCGATGAACCACTGCCGCTGCTGCGCGAACGACAGCGGCAGCGGCGAGCCGTCGCGCGGCACCGGCACCAGCGGCGGAGCCCCGGCGTCGCCGGGCGTCTCGGCCCGCAGCGCCTCCACGCGGCCCGCCAGCTCCGCCAGCGCCGGCGCCTCGAACACCGCCCGCAGCGGCAGCTCGGTCCGGAACGCCTCCCGCACCCGCGAAACCAGCTGCGTGGCGAGCAGCGAGTGGCCGCCCAGGTCGAAGAAGTTGTCGTCCCCGCCGACGCGCTCCACGCCCAGCACCTCGGCCCAGATCCCCGCCATCCGCTCCTCGGCCGGCGTGCGCGGCGCCACGTACGTCCCGCGCGAGCCGGGGGTGTCGGGCGCGGGGAGCGCGCCGCGGTCCACCTTGCCGTTGGCGGTGACGGGGAATGCCTCCAGCACCACGAAGGCGCTCGGCACCATGTACTCCGGCAGCCGGGCGCGCGCCGCCTCGCGCAGCGCGGGCACCAGCGCGCGCATGCGGCGGCCCCACTGCGGGTCGTTGGCATAGCTCTCCCACGGCCGCTCCGCATCCACCGCCACGGGGAAGTGCGCGACCTCGCCGGCCGGGTGGAAGAGCACGTCCAGCGTCCCCGCCGCGCCGGGGCGCACCTCCACGGCACGGCCCGCCGCCTCGCCCAGCGCGAACAGCGCCTCGGGGGCGATCCCGCCTGCGTGCTCGGCCGCGAGCGCGCGCACAGCCGCAGCGTCGGTTGCTTCACCGCCGGCCGACACCAGCTCGTACGCGCGGACGTGCTCGCGGACCCGCGCGTCGGGAACGCGACGGACGAGCAGCGCCGACGCGCTCCCCTCCGCCACCGCCCGCAGGCCGGCCACGTCTTCCCCACCCCACTCCCTCACGGCGGGGTCCGCCGCGGCGGCGAGGTCGGCGTCGAGGTGCAGCACGACGTCGTAGCGGAAGCGTGAGACCTCGTTGTCGTACTCACCCCGCTTCGCCTGCACTTCGACGCGTCCGAGGCGGGGCATCCGCGCCCGCACTACCTCGAACAGCGCCGGATCGAGCAGCAGCTCCTGCTCCTCGGCCATCCCCCGCCGCACCCGCGCCTGCAGCTGCGCGGCCGGCAGCCCCTCCGGCGCGCGCGCCAGCTCGACCGAGGCGTGGAACGCCCCCAGCAGCGGCAGGCTGCGCACGTCGCCCACGAAGATCCGCCCGCCGGGCCGCAGCGCCGCGGCCGCGCCCTCCAGCACGCGCAGCAGGTAGCCCAGGTCCGGGAAGTACTGCGCGACCGAGTTGACGACCACCAGGTCGAACTCCGCTCCCGCATACTCGTCCAGCTGGTCGGCCTCGCGCTCGGCGAGCGAGACCTGCGGCAGCCCCGTCAGGTGCCGGCGGACGTGATCCAGCGCCACGCCCGAGAAGTCGGTCCCGTGGTACGCCTGCGTGTGCTGCGCCACGCGGAAGAGCAGCAGCCCCGTCCCGCACCCCACCTCCAGCACCCGCTCCGGACCGAGCGCCAGGATGCGCTCGGTCGTGTCCTCCACCCACGCGCGCATCTCCTCGCGCGGGATCGGCTCGCCCGTGTAGCTGCTGTTCCACCCCTTCAGCGCCAGGGCCGGATCCGCTTCCTCCTCGTCCTGCGCGTAGGTGTCGTCGAAGAGCGTTTCCCACTCCGACACCTGCTCCTTGCCCGCCGTGGCTTCGACGACGTCCGCGCCGGGGACCACGTAGGCCACCAGCCGCCGGTCCCCGGGCGCGTCCTCCCGCGCCAGCACGACGGCTTCGCGGACGCCGGGCTGCCCGCGCAGCACGGCCTCCACCTCGCCGGGCTCGATGCGGAAGCCGCGCACCTTGACCTGCTCGTCGGCGCGGCCCAGGAACTCCAGGACGCCGTCCGCGCGCCAGCGGGCGCGGTCGCCGGTACGATAGGCCCGCTCCGCCCCGGCGCCGACGAACTTCTCGGCGTTCAGCTCCGGCCGGCCCAGGTAGCCCCGCGCGACCCCTCCGCCCGAGATCCACACCTCGCCGGGCACCCCCACCGGCGCCAGCTCGCCGCGCGGGCCACGGACGGCCAGGCGCACGCCCGGCAGCGGCCGCCCCAGCGGGTGCCCGACCACCGCACCCTCCGCGGGCACGGCATACGTGGCGCAGATGATCGTCGCTTCGGTCGGCCCGTAGAGAACGCGCGTCTGGGCCGCCGGGAACAGCGCGCGCATGTCCTCCAGCAGGTCGGGCGGCACCGAGTCGCCGCCCACCAGCAGGAGCCGCAGCGAGGGAAGCGTTCCCCCGCCGCGCACCACCTCCACCACCTGCCGCATCAGCGCGGGAACGGCGTGCAGCACGCTCACGTCTCCCACGGCCTCCACCAGCGTCTCCGGGTCGCGCACGACCTCGTGGGGGACGATCCGCACCGCGCCCCCGGCCAGCAGCGGCGTGACCAGCTCCAGCAGCGAGATGTCGAACGAGGTCGAAGCGAGCGCCGCCACCACGTCACCGGGGGCGAAGCCGAGCGTTTCGAGGCTGGCACCGAGGGT
>DASWMA010000131.1:0-7867 GCA_036399995.1 Longimicrobium sp.
TTGGGGGAGGGACAGGCGTTGACGGACGCGACGCAGTCGCGCCGTCACCGCCAGGGAGAGGGCTCCGCGGCGCCGCGTCTCGCTCCCATCCCCCTGTCCCGAGAAATGTCCCGGAGATGAAGGATGCGAAGAGGGCCGCCCCCGCCCTTGGCATCATCCCCCTCCCGCTTTATCTTCGCCGTACCCCCCACACCGCTGAACGCCGCGCGCACCTGCACTCCCGCGCGCGGCCGCCTCCGTCAACGCAGCTCATCCGCAGGTCCATGCCACGAACGCATTTCCACGCGTCCGCGCTTCCGCTCGCGTTGCTGCTGGCCGGCACCGCCGCGTGCACCGGCGGCCCGCAGTACGCCCGCAGCGCCCCGGCCCCCGTCGCGGTCGAGGCGCCGCTCCCCGAGCCGATGCCCGCCCCGGTGACGGTGGAGCCCGAAAAGGTGGACGAGGCGCTCGACCTGGCGCGGGTGCCGAACGGCACCGTGGGGCGCGAGCTGCTGGGGAGCGCCACCTACGACCTGCCGGTGGAGGCCAACCGGTGGGTGTCGATGGAGCTCGACTTCCTGGTCAACCAGCGCAAGGACGTGGTGGGGCGCTGGATGGAGCGCGCCGAGCGCTACGAGACCTTCGTGCGCGAGACCTTCGCCGCGGCCGGCGTTCCGCGCGACCTGCACCACCTGGCCATGGTGGAGAGCGGCTACCAGCCCACGGCCCGCAGCCACGCCGGCGCGGTGGGGATGTGGCAGTTCATGCCCGCCACCGGCCGGGGGATGGGGCTGCGCATCGACGACCAGGTGGACGAGCGGATGGACCCTGTGCGCTCCACTCGTGCGGCGGCGCGCCACCTGAGGGATCTCTACAACGACTTCGGCCGCAACTGGCCTCTGGCGGCCGCGGCCTACAACGCGGGTGGCGGGCGCATCAGCCGCGGGATGGCCAACTACGGCGCGCGCGACTTCTGGGACCTGGCCGAGCGCGGCAACCTGGCGCAGGAGACGCGGCGCTACGTTCCGTGCCTTTTCGCCGTCACCATCATCGCCAAGGACCCGGCGCGCTTCGGGTACGCGCGGCCGGGCGGGGTGGTGCGCCGCTTCGAGTTCGACAGCATCCAGGTGGACCTGCCCACGCCGCTGCCCACCATGGCGCGCATCGGCAACGTGCCGCTGGGCGAGCTGGCCGAGCTGAACCCGCACCTGCACCGCGGCGTGGTGCCGGCGTTCTACTGGCTGTGGGTGCCGCGGGGGCAGGGAAGCGGGATGCAGCAGGCCTACGCCACCAGCGACTACCGGCGGCGCGGCGGCTTCCAGCTCTACACGCTGCGCCGCGGTGAAGACGCGCAGAAGGTGGCGCTGGCCAGCAACCTCACGCTGGAGCAGCTCCGCGAGCTGAACCTGTCCACCAACCTCGACCGCCTGGGCCGCGGCGACCGCATCCGCCTGTACGCCGACGCGGCCCGCGCGCTCGCCACCCGCCCCGTCGAGCGCCTCGCGTCACGCGACGACGATCCGGGCGATGAGCCTCGCGAGCGCCGCCGCACCTCCCGCCGCGCGGAGAGCGACGACGAGTCCTCCACGAGCACCCGCTCCACCCGTCGCGCCGCCGGCAACGGTGAGGGCGACGAGACCTCGTCCACCCGCCGCTCGCGCACCGCGTCGTCGGATGATGAGACCTCGTCCAGCCGCCGTTCGCGCACTGCGTCGTCGGATGAAGAGACGTCGTCCACCCGCCGCTCGCGCACCGCGTCGTCGGACGATGAGACGTCGTCCACCCGCCGCGCGCGCAGTTCGTCGTCGGATGACGAGACGTCGTCCAGCCGCCGCTCGCGCACCGCGTCGTCGGATGAAGAGACCTCGTCCACCCGGCGCTCGCGCACCGCGTCGTCGGCTGACGAGACTTCGTCGACCCGCCGCTCGCGCACTGCATCGTCGGATGACGAGACTTCGTCCACCCGCCGCTCGCGCACCGCGTCGTCGGATGACGAGACCTCGTCCAGCCGCCGCGCGCGCAGTTCGTCGTCGGATGACGAGACGTCGTCCAGCCGCCGCTCGCGCACCGCGTCGTCGGATGGCGAAGGCAGCTCCACCCGCACCGCCTCCAGCCGTCGCTCGTCTGAGGGTGATGCAGCGCCCAGCCGCCGGGCTCGCACCGCGGACGCGGAGGCGCCGAGCCGCCGCGATGGCGAGTCGGGGACGCGCCGGCAGCAGCAGCAGAGCACGTCGGCGCTGGCGGCCATCGCCCGCCACACGGTGGAGCAGGGGGAGACGCTGTTCGCCATCGGGCGGAAGTACGGCGTGCCGCTGGAGCGGCTGCTGAGCGCCAACGACATGACCGCCGCGGCCGTGCTGCAGCCGGGGCAGAAGCTGCGCATCCCCCGCGTCTCCGCCAGCAGCGAGCGCACCGAGACGCGCACCGCCTCCTCCGCACCCCGCCGTGACGGAGACGCGCCGCGTGCGGAGCGCACGGAGACGCGGTCCACGTCGCGCGCGCGCACGGCGCAGCACGTGGTGAAGAACGGCGAGACGCTGTGGAGCATCGCGCGCTCGTACGACACCACCGTGGCCGCCATCCGCCAGGCCAACGACATGGCCGCCGACTCGGTGCTGCAGCCCGGCCAGACGCTGCGCATCCCGCGCCCGGCCCCCAGCCGCGACGCCGACCGCTGATCCTCGGGCCGGGAACGTCATCGGGGCGAGCCGCCAATCCGCGGCTCGCCCCGTTTGCGTGCGGCTCGAGGTTGCCACTCGCCGCGCGTGACGGTGCTTGCGGCTGGGAACCGATTCTGCTTCATCTCCGCAGGCCATCGCCATTCCATCTTGATCAGCTACGCCATTCCATCTTGATCAGCTACGAAGGGATCCTCGATCGCCTGGCGGGTGGTGCCCGCGCCACGCTCACCCCCGATGCGCCGGTTCCATCGTGGAGACCGGAGCCGCCCGAAGAGCTGGGCGAGAAGCCGGCGGAAGGCGCGTACGGCTACCTGGTGGGCGACAAGCGTCAGGTGAGCACCGCCGAGGGGGTCGCGGAGCGGCTGGCCGAGAGCCCCGGCATCCCCGCCGTGTGGACTCCCGAAACGGCGGCGCTCACCCGCCCGGAAGACGTCCCCTCGCTGCACGCGGCGGTGCACCAGCGGATGCGGAGAGCGCTGCGCAAGGCTGCCGTCGGTGCCGGGGTGGTAGCGGCCGTGATGGCCGCCGTGGTGGTCGGCCTGTGGCTGGTGTGGGACGTGGGGCTCGGCTCGCTCTTCGCCGTGATCGGGATGATCGCGGTGGTGGAGATGCTCCAGGCGCTGGGCTCGCTGCACGGGCTGCGGACGTTCGACCCGGGGATCTTCCCCCGCGCGCGGCAGGCGGGCCGGCACGCCGTCTGGCTGATGGCGCGGCCGGCGCCGCACACCCAGTGGCTGGCCGGGTGGCTCGTGGCCGTGGCGGCGGTGGGCATCGTGGTGGACGACCGCGCCCTGGCGGTGGCGGGGCTGGTGAAGGACCGCGTGTGGGCCGAGCCGTTCCGGCTCGTCACCGCGGCCCTGCTGCACGTGCACTTCTTCCACGCGTGGATGAACGTTCCCGCGCTGCTGTGGCTGGGGCGGCTGGTGGAGGCGCACACGCCGCGCGCGCGGGTGGCGCTCGTCTTCCTGGTTTCCGCCCTTGGAGGAACGCTGCTGAGCGCCGCCATCGACCCACGCACCTCGGTGGGCGCGTCGGGCGGGATCCTGGGGCTGGTGGGATACCTGGTGGTGATGGCGCACCGCCGGCCGGGCGAGCTGCCGGACGGCTTCGGGCGCGTGCTGCGCTCCGCCGTGGCGGCCACCGCCGCGCTGGGGGTGCTGGGGATCTCGTTCATCGACAACGCCGCGCACCTGGGCGGCTTCGCGGCGGGGATGGCGCTGGGACGGGCGATGAGCAGCTACGACGAAGGAGACGAGCCGCGGTGGCTGCGCGCCGCCGGCTGGGCGGCGCTCGGCGTGGTGACCGCCGCCGCGCTCGCAACGCTCCTCCTCGTCTTCTTCGATCCGCTCGGCTCCGCCGCCGCACGAGGGCGCTGACCCCGCGCCGGCACCCGGCGAAAACGACCGCCGCCCGCGAGAGCCGCGGCCGTCCGATCCAATCTCCCGCGGAGTACGAAGCTTGCTCCCTCCCGGGGCCGCAGGTCACCCGCAACCCTCGTCGCCCGCCCCCCGATGCCTCTGCTGGACGCCGCCTTTCCCGCCGGAGCCGACCTGCCGGAGTGCGCGCGCGAGCTGTTGAGGGCGCTGTACCCGACCGTGCGGTGGAACGAGGTGACCTTCCACCCCGTGCTGCCGGGCTATCTCCTGAAGTTCACCAACGCCGCCGTCACGCTCCCCGACCCGCTCAGCATCCGGCACATCCGCATCTTCGTCGCCGCGGAGCGGTGGAACGGCGGGGTGATGACGCGCGGGCTGCTGGGCCTGCTGGTGCACGAAGCCTATCACGTGCTCCAGTACCAGCAGCGGCTGAAGGGATACGGACTGGGCCCGCTGCGCGGCTTCGTGGTGCAGTACCTGGCCGAGGCCGTCACGCAGGGCGGCGGCAGGCGCAACCGCTACGAGAAGCCCGCCTACGCCCACGAAGAAGCCTTCCTCCGCGCCTGGGACCGGCTCACCACCAAGCCGTGCGCCCCCGCCGCGGCGGCGGGTGCCAATCGATCCGCCATCGCCGAGCTGCTCCGCATCGCCCCCGACCTGGTGAAGCACAGGGCCGAGCCGTAGCGCCCGAACGCAGCAGAGCCCCGGCATCTCGCCGGGGCTCTGCTTCTACTGGGCACTGGGTCCTGGGCACCGGGCACTTCCCCTACGATCCCGCCACAGGCTCCGCCGACGCCGACCCCGCCGCCTCGCTCGCGTCGTCCGACACCGGTTCCACCTCGTTTTCGGTGAAGCCGATGATGGTGCCGTCGGGGAACTGCACCATGAAGCCGTCGCGGCCGTCCTCGTTGTTGTCCGGCCCCCAGTGCCCGATCACCTCGCCGATCTTCCCCACGTGCGGCTCGGACTGGTCGTAGTACGAGCGCACCACGCGCACCTTGTGCATCGCTCCTCCAGGGATTGGTTGCTGCAAGCGCCGCCCCCCACTTGCATAAGCCGCGCCCGGTCATTCTCTCCCATCCCAAGCTTCGGTTCGGGATCAGGACCCGTCGGATGGCTCGCGCAGAGCAGCAGAGAAAACGGAGAACCACGATTTTCCTCCGCGTTCTCTGCGGCTCTGCGTGACATTCATCGGCGTATGCCGAAGGGAGATGCAAACGAACCGCCCCGGAGCCTGAGCCCCGGGGCGGTTCCCGTCCGACGGTCCGACGCGCGCTGCGCGAACGTCAGAGACCGCGGTCCAGGTCGCGGTTCAGCTCCTTCGCGCGCTGCGCTTCCAGGCGGCGGGCGTTGGCGTCCATCATCGCCTCCTCGGCGCGCGCGGCGTCCTGCTCGGCGGCGCCCTCCATCTGGTCGAGCCGCCCCTCGCGCTTCACGCTGTTGTCGCCCAGGAGGTCGCCCACCCCTTCCTTGAGCTTCCCGCCCAGGTGAGTCAGCTTGCCGCTCAGATCGTCAGCCATGTTCGTCTCCTGCTTGGGTTTGCATCAGCCCGCCCGACGCGCTCCACGGGGGCAAGACGCATGCCTGTGCAAACCCGCTGCTACACGGCTATCTTGGCCTGTGACTTGCTGTTGCGTACCGGTGGGTGGTGTTGCCGGCAACGGGTGGAGAGGGGCAGATGGGGGAGCCTGGCGGCGAGCAGGGCGGCGTGGAGCCGTGGGAGCGGGTGTCCACGCGGCACGTGGCCGAGTACGAGATGTTCAAGGTGCGTGAAGACCGCTCGCGCTCGCCCGGCGACGGGAAGGAGCAGACCTTCCACGTGGCCGAGTCTCCCGGCGGGGTGGTGGTGCTGGCGGTGGCGGAGGATGGGCGGCTGGTGATGGTGGAGCAGTACCGCCACGGCACGCGCCGCATCACCCTCGAGCTCCCCAGCGGCGTGGTGGACGATGGCGAAGAGCCGTCCGCCGCAGCCGCCCGCGAGCTGCGCGAAGAGACGGGGTACGAGGGTGAAGACGCCGAGATCATCGGCCGCATCGACCTCAACCCGTCGTGGCAGCGCACCCTGGTGCCCGTGGCGCTGGTGCGCGGCGCGCGCCGCAGCGGCGAGAAGGACCTGGACGAGACGGAGGAGACCCGTGTGCGCCTGGTGACCCCCCACGAGCTGCGCCGCCGCATCGTGGCCGGCGAGGTGGAGACCGCCACCACCATCGCCGCGCTGGCCTTCTGGGAGTGGACTAGGCCGGGCGAAGCGGCACGAGACTAGCCCCGCCAGATGGGCGCCCGCTCCGTGCTCCCCGGCTGCGGCCGCGCCGGTGCCGGCAGTCCGCGCAGGCGGGCTTCGCGTGGTCGTTGCCGCGGATTCATCCGCCTGGGCCCCGGGGTGAGCGCCATCGGTCACTCCCTGGGCCGGATTCTCCGCCGGCCGCGGAGCCTCCGGGGCGGACGAGGGTATTCAGTACGGCTCCCCGGCTGCGCGAAAAGAGCGCCGGGGATCAAGGGATTCTTGCAGCCCCGCGCCGTGCGTGCTACCGTGGCGCGGGGCCGAAACGAACGGAGACCGCGGTGTTCGTGTTCATCTCGCACCTGACGGTGCCGCCCGAAGACCACGGCGAGCTGGAACGCCACTTCCGCGAGCGCTCGCGGCTGGTGGACGGCTTTCCGGGCTTCCTGTACCTGCAGCTGATGCGGCCGCAGGCGGGCCCGGCCACGCACACCTTCCTGACCGCGTGGGAAAGCCGCGAGGCGTTCCGCGCCTACATGGGCAGCGAGGAGCACTCGATCTCCCATTCGCGCGAGCCGGGGGCTATCATGGAGCGCACCTCGGTGCGGCACGAGGCCTTCGAGGTGCTGATGGACTCGCGCGCGGTGCCCGAGTGGCGGGCCGCGCCGGTGGCGGCGGGCGAATCCATCGCGCCCGCCGAGCCGTACACCGTGGGGGCGGGCGCGCATGATCACGGCTGACGCGCCCGCGCACGAGCGCCGCGCCCGGCCCGAGCGCGACGACACGGCCAACCGCTTCCTGGACGCGATCGTGGCGGGGAACCGCCGCCGCGCCTTCGAGGTGGCCGACGCCGCGCTGGCCGGGGGGATGGACATCCGCGCGCTGTACCTGGACGTGTTCCAGCCGGCGCTGCGCGACGTGGGGCGGCTCTGGCAGCAGAACCGCATCACCGTAGCCGACGAGCACCTGGCCACCGCCATCACCCAGGCCGCCATGGCGCGGCTGTACGACCGGCTGTTCGCGTCGGCCACGGGCGACGGGCCCAGCATGGTGGCCGCCTGCGCCGAGGGCGAGCGGCACGAGGTGGGGCTGCGGATGGTGTGCGACATCCTGGAGCTGGAAGGGTGGGACACCGTGTTCCTGGGCGCCGCGGTCCCCACGCCCGACCTGGTGCGGCTGATCTGCGAGCGCCGCCCCGACGTGGTGGCGCTCTCCGCCTCCATCGCACCCAACGTGGGGCGCGTGGAGGCGGCGATCCGCGCCATCCGCGACGGGTGTGGCGCCGCGCAGCCGCTGATCGTGGTGGGCGGCCGCCCGTTCGCCGGCGACCCGGGGCTGGCCCCGCGGGTGGGCGCCGACATCACCGCGCTCGACGCGGCCGAGGCGGCGGAACGATTGAAGGAGCACTTCGCCTGAGATGAGCAGCAGCAGCACGCGCGTCGGCACGGGCTTCCCCCCCGCGCTCCGGGCCTTCCCGGGCGCGGTGCTGGAGCTCGCGCCCGACGGGGTGGTGCTGGAGTCCAACGGCGTTCTGGAACGGTCACTCGAGCGCGGCGTGGCGGGCCGGCTGCTCGACGAGATGCTCGACGAGGCCTCGCGGCTCAAGCTGG
>DASWMA010000132.1:0-2851 GCA_036399995.1 Longimicrobium sp.
CGGTGTGGTGCACGCTGGAGCGCGTGGAGGAAGTAGAGGAGGGCGCGGCCACCGTCTCCATCGGCCGTCCGATCCCCAACGCGCGGGCCTACGTGCTGGGCCCGGCGGGCCAGCCGCTCCCGGTGGGTGCCCCCGGCGAGCTGTGCATCGGGGGGGCGGGGGTGGTGCGCGGCTACCTGGGCCGGCCGGCGCAGACGGCCGAGCGCTTCGTCCCCGACCCGTTCGCCACGGAGCCCGGCGCGCGGATGTACCGCACCGGCGACCGGGCGCGCTGGACGTTCGACGGGAAGCTGGAGTTCATGGGCCGCGTGGACGACCAGGTGAAGATCCGCGGCTTCCGCATCGAGCCGGGCGAGGTGGAGGCGGCGATCGCGGCGTACCCCGGGGTGCGCGAGGCCCGGGTGATGATGCGCGAGGACCAGCCGGGCGACAAGCGGCTGGTGGCGTACGTGGTGGGGGGCGTGGAGCTGGACGGGCTGCGCGCGCACCTGCGCGGGAGCCTGCCGGAGTACATGGTGCCGCAGGCGATCGTCGCGCTCGACCGGCTGCCGGTGAACGCGAACGGCAAGGTGGACCGCAAGGCGCTGCCGGTGCCCGAGTACGCGGCCGGCGCCGACCGGTACGTGGCGCCGCGCACCCCCGTGGAAGAGGTGCTGGCGGAGATCTGGGCCGAGGTGCTGCGCCTGGAGCGGGTGGGGGTGGAGGAAAGCTTCTTCGACCTGGGCGGGCACTCGCTCCTGGGCACGCGGGTGGTGTCGCGGGTGCGCGGGGTGTTCGGCGTGGAGCTGCCGCTGCGGGCGCTCTTCGAGAGGCCCACGGTGGCGGAGCTGGCCGGGCGCGTGGAGGAGATGCGCCGCGCGGGGCTGCCGGTGCTGCCGCCGGTGGTGCCCACCGAGCGCACCGGGGCGCTGCCGCTGTCGTTCGCGCAGGAGCGGCTCTGGTTCATCGACCGGCTCGAGCCGGGGAGCGCCGTCTACAACATCCCCATGGCACGGCGCCTGGTGGGTGCCCTGGACGAGGCGGTGCTGGAGCGGAGCCTGGGCGAGATCGTCCGGCGTCACGAGGCGCTGCGCACCGTCTTCGCCGAGGTGGACGGCTCGCCGGTGCAGGTGATCGCGCCCTTCGCCGGCTTCGCGCTGCCGGTGGAGGACCTGTCGGAGCTGGGTGAGGCGGATCGCGAGGCGGCGGTCCGGCGGCGCGCCGGCGAGGAGGCGGGGCGGGCGTTCGACCTTGCGGCAGGCCCGCTCTTCCGCGCGGCGCTGCTGCGGCTGGGCGCGGAGGAGCACGTGCTGCTCCTTTCGATGCACCACAGCGTCAGCGACGGGTGGAGCATGGGGGTGCTCTGGCGCGAGCTGTCGGCGCTGTACGCGGCGTACCGCGAGGGGCGCGAGTCGCCGCTGCCGGAGCTGGCGGTGCAGTACGCCGACTACGCCGTGTGGCAGCGCGAGCAGCTGGCGGGCGAGGTGCTGGACAGGCAGCTCTCGTACTGGCGGGAGCGTCTCGCGAACGCACCCGCGCTGCTGGAGCTGCCCACCGACCATCCGCGCCCACCGGCGCAGACGCACCGGGGCGCGTCGGTCCCGGTGGAGCTCTCCCTCGAGCTGCTGGAGCGTCTCCAGCGGCTGGGGCGGAGCGAGGGCGCCACGCTGTACCTGACGCTGCTGAGCGCCTTCGGGGTGCTGCTGTCGAAGTACAGCGGGAGCGACGACGTGGTGGTGGGGAGCCCGATCGCCGGGCGGACGCGCGCGGAGGTGGAGGAGCTGATCGGCTTCTTCATCAACACGCTGGTGCTGCGCACCGATCTGTCGGGAGACCCGAGCTTCCGCGAGGTGCTGGGGCGGGTGCGCGAGGCGACGCTGGGCGCGTACGAGCACCAGGAGGTGCCGTTCGAGAAGCTGGTGGCCGAGCTGCAGCCGGAGCGCAGCCTGAGCCACTCGCCGCTCTTCCAGGTGCTGTTCGCGCTCCAGAACGTCGAGGGCGGGGGAAGCGCCCTTCCGGGGCTGGAGGCCAGCGGAGCCGGTCCCGCCGTGGAGATCGCCAAGTTCGATCTCTCCCTGACGCTCTGGACGACCGTTCACGGCCTGCGTGGGGTACTGAACTACAGCACGGACCTTTTCGAGCGCGGCACGGCCGAGCGGATGCTCGGCCACCTGGCCCGGGTGCTGGAGCAGGTCGCCGCGGACGCCGACGTTCGGCTTTCGCGGCTGAAGCTGCTCGGCAAGGCGGAGCGCGCGCTGGTGCTGGAGGCGTGGAACGGGACGGCGGCCGCGGTACCGGCGGACCGGTGCCTCCACGAGCTGTTCGAGGCGCAGGCGGCGCGCACGCCCGACGCGACGGCGCTGGTGTTCGAAGGGGAGCCGCTGAGCTACGCGGAATTGAACGCGCGCGCGAACCGGCTGGCGCATCACCTCCGCTCGCTGGGCGTGGGCCCCGATGCGCGGGTGGGGCTGTGCGTCGAGCGGAGCCTGGAGATGATGGTGGGGCTCCTGGCGGTGCTCAAGGCCGGGGGAGCGTACGTGCCGCTGGACCCCGCCTACCCGGCGGACCGGGTGGCGTACATGCTGGCCGACAGCGGCCCGGCGGTGGTGCTGTCGCAGCGGCGGCTTCGGGACCGGATCGGGAGCACGGGCGCGCCGGTGCTGGAGCTGGACGAGGCCGAACCGGCCTGGAGCGACCGCCCGGCGACGAACCCGGAACGCGGCACGCTCACGCCGGAGCACCTGGCGTACGTCATCTACACATCCGGCTCCACGGGGCGGCCCAAGGGCGTGGGGGTCCCGCACCGCGCCGTGATCAACGCGCTGAGCTGGATGCAGGAGCTCTCGGGGCTCGGCGCGGACGACGTGGTGCT
>DASWMA010000133.1:0-1693 GCA_036399995.1 Longimicrobium sp.
CACCGCCTGGGTATCGGCCTGGGCGCCGCCCAGCAGCAGGGTGTCGGGATAGAGCCTGGCAACCGTCTGGACCTCGGCGGCCGCGCCGGGAAGGCGGGAGAGGGTGGGGTACGCCACCTCGTCGAACGCGGGGTCGGCCACGAACAGGGCTGGCCGCCCGGCCGTCTGCCGAGGTCCGCGTGACCCGCGGACGTCGCGCAGGCTGCTCGCGTGCACCACCGTATACGATTGCGCCAGGTACTGTCCCGTTGCCGCGTCCAGCAGCGCGGCGAAGGGGACGTCGGCCAGCTCGCCGTCGGCCACTACGGCGAGCCGCGCCCGTGCAGGGAGCGCGGCCCGGAGCGGCTGCACCAGATCGCGGTACAGACCGGCCAGCAGCGGCCGCAGCTCCGTCTCATCCGCCCGCAGCTCCATCTGCACGCGCAGCTGCTCGAGGGTACGCAGGAGCGCCGCGCGATCGATGGCTCGCCGGTGCAGCACCACCCGACCCGGCGTGACCGCCCACGCCACGAGCGTGTCACCCACCACCGCGTAGTCCAGCGCAGCCGTGCCGGCGGGGAGTGTCCAACCTGCGATGCTCGCCGGGGCGGCCGGGCCGGGTGCCAGCGAGAGCCGCCCGCGCTCCAGCGCCCTGAGCGCCCCCAGCGTGTCGCCGCCGGCCAGCCGCAGCATCACCAGCCTGTCGAAGGTCTCGCGCGCCGCGTCGAGAATCGAGGCGCGCAGGCGCGGCGTGGTCACGGCCGCGCCCTGCTCCGACAGCATCCGCGTCGCCGCGTCCACGTCGGCGGTTGCCGCTTCGGCGTCGCCCGCAGCCAGGCGGGCTCGCGCGCGGCCCAGCAGCCCCAGCAGCACACGCGGCTCCGAGCGCGCGCCACCCTCTGCCGCGAGGAGCGAGTCCATCTGCGCGGCCGCCCGGCGTGGATCGCGGCGCAGGAGAAGAAAGGCGCGCGCGGCGTGCAGCTCCACCTGCGACCAGTCGCGCCGGTATCCTGCCGGCAGCCGCAGGATCGCGGGTTCCGACGCGGCCATGTCCGCGTTCGCCTCCTCCTCCCTGCCCATCCCCGCCAGGAGCTGCGCACGCAACAGGCGGGCTTCCACCTCGTAGATGGGGTGTCCGGCGGCCCGCGCCACCCCCACCCCCTCGTCGTAGACGGCGAGCGCGGCGTGCGGCAACCCCCGTTCGGCCAGCTCGATCCCCAGCACCGCGAACGCATTGTGCAGCCATACCGAGCGGCGGAACGGCCGCAGTTCCATCATCGCGCGGTGCATGGTGGCGGGTGCCTCGGGAGCATCGAGCAGGTATTCCGCGTCGCCCTCCAGGTAGCGCGTGCCGGCGGTGTTCTCGCGCTCGCCCGCACGGTGGAAGAGCCGGCGGGCCGTAGCCCAGGCGTCACGCGCCTGCTGGTATCGGCCGATGCGCAGCAGCGCGGTGCCGCGGGTCTGGTGGTAGCTGGCGGCCAGGGCGGGGTGGCGGAGTGTGTCGGTCCGTGCCCCAGCGGACGTGAGCCGGGTTTCCACTGTATCGTACTCGCCCTGCGCAAGCAGCGTCATGGCCTCCAGCCGGCGTGACCAGCCCAGCAGCGGGGCGGAGCGTGGATGCAGCTCGAGCACTTCCGACACGAACGGGCCGGCGGCCCTGGGGTCCACCTCCCGGTAGATCCGCGTTCCCTGCGCGTACGCCACGTGCCCGCGC
>DASWMA010000134.1:0-3122 GCA_036399995.1 Longimicrobium sp.
TAACACCCCGAGCCTGCGCCTGAGGTACGGACGCGGGAAAGCACGGGGACCGCTTCAGTGGGAGCGGTCCCCGTGCTGCTCGCTAGAACTGCACGTGCTGTGTAAGGACTACGGCCTGAACGTCAGACGTCGTAGCGGCGCATGGCGCGCTTGCGGTCTTTGTGGCGGCGCCGCTCGGCGGCCTTCGCCTTGGCCTTGCGCGCCTCGCTCGGCTTCTCGTAGAAGCGCTTGCGACGCATGTCCTTGAACATCCCCGAGCGGATCATCCGCCGGCGGAACTGCTTCAGTGCCCAGTCCAGCCGGTCGGTCTCGGCGAGCTCGATCTCAACCACGCGCGGTCCTCTTTCAGAACGGGAAAGCGAAACACCCGGACAGGCGTGCGTCTGCCGCAGCCTTCCGGAAAAACCTCGATAGCAGACAGGCAATATAGCACCACTTCCCGATTTGCGGGAGTCCCCGGGTACCGCGAATATCCAGCGCCGCGTGCGCGGGTCGCCCAATGGAGCCCCAAGTGGTTGCGTGGTAAAGATTTGCTTGCTCTGCGCCGTCCTCTGGCCCCTCTCGTTCCAGCACCCCCTCCCGCTTCATCCAACCCGTTCGGACATGGTCGAACAGGATGCTACAAAGCTTCTGCACCACGCGTTGAGTACGCCGTGTGCAGTAGTGGTGCGGCGCCGGGCCGTGAAAGCGGCTCGCGGGGGTGGGGGTGATGCCATGGAGGGGTACAGATGAGCTCAATGGGCAGGATCAGCGACGTGACAGGGACGCGGCCTGGAAAGCGGCCCCTGATCGCCGGGGTGGAGGTGCGGCACGAAGACCTGGAGCGCCCCAAGGGGCTGCACGCGGCCGCGGTGGTGGTGCGCGTGTCGAGCGTGGTGGTGTTCATCCTGGCGATGGGCCAGGCCGTGGCGTGGTTCGCCGACCGGCCGCCCGGGGGCGCGGGGCTGGGGCTGCTGGTGGGCGACACCATCCGGCTGACGGTGCTGGCCGCGCTGCTGTGGGCCGCCAGCCAGCTGATCGAGCTGATGGTGAAGAGCCACTACGACATCCGCGCGGGGCGCATCCTGCTGGCGCGGCAGACGTACATGCTGCGGCAGTGGGGGCTGGCCAGCGGGTACCTGCACGAGGACGACCCCTCCCATGCCCGCCGCGCCGCGGACGAGGCTGCGGCCGCGGGGCGGTCATGAGCCGCGGCGGCCGGCGGGCCGCCGCGAGCAGACCACCGGGCGTGAACGCGACATGAGCGGGCATTCGCGCAACCGACCAGGAGAGATGGGCCGCGGCCGCAGGCTGGCGGTGTGGCTGGGCGCGCCCGTGCTGCTGGCGCTGGGCCTCGTGCTGGCCACGGAGCGTGGAACGGGGCAGGGAAACCCGTTCGCGGGGCGGCGGCTGTACGTGGACCCCGCGTCGCCCGCCAGGCGGCAGGCCGACGCCTGGGCACGCTCGCGCCCGCGCGACGCCGCGCTGCTGCGCCTGATCGCCGAGCAGCCGCAGGCGATCTGGATCGGCGACTGGGCGCGCGATGTGCGCCGCGAGGTGGACAACCGGGTGACCGAGATCAGCCGGGCGGGGGCGCTGCCGGTGTTCGTGGTCTACAACATCCCCCACCGCGACTGCGGCCTGCACTCCGCCGGCGGCGCGCGCAGCGGCGACGACTACCGCAGGTGGATCATCGCCTTCTCGCAGGGGCTGCGCAGGCGCCCGGCGGTGGTGATCCTGGAGCCCGACGGCCTCCCCTCGCTCGACTGCCTGCCCGCCCGCTTCCAGGACGAGCGCTACGTGCTGCTGCGCGAGGCGGTGCAGACGCTGCGGGCCGGCGGCGCCTCGGTGTACATCGACGCGGGGAACGCCAACTGGAAGCAGCCGCCGGTGATCGCCGACCGCCTCCGCAAGGCGGGGATCGAGCTGGCCAACGGCTTCGCGCTGAACGTCTCGAACTTCCACGCCGAGCAGGTGAACGTGGCCTACGGCGAGCGGGTGAGCCGGCTGGTGGGGGGCAAGCACTTCGTGATCGACACCAGCCGCAACGGGCGGGGCACCGCGGTGGTGCGCGAGTGGTGCAACGCGCGCAACCAGGCGCTGGGGCGTGCCCCCACCACCCGCACCGGCCACGCGCTGGTGGACGCCTACCTGTGGGTGAAGACCCCCGGCGAGAGCGACGGCACCTGCAACGGCGGCCCCCGCGCCGGCGCCTGGTGGCCCGACTACGCGCTGGAGCTGAGCCAGGCGGCACAGGCGCTGGGGAGCCTGGCGCCGCGCTGACGGCGTCCGGGCGGGATCATCCTCTTCCGGAAACGTCGTACGACGGAATCCGCCCTGCCGTGAGGTGTCGCGCGCCCGCCGACCGTCGGGCGTTTGGGATGCACCGGTCCGATCGCCTCGCCCCGTTCCCTTGCGCCCGGTCCGTTCCGCGGGCAATCTCCGGCGCATGACTCGCTCTCCCGCCCTGCGCCGCCCCGTGCGGCCGCCGCCCACCGAAGCCACCTTCGACCGGCTGGTGCGTACCGCGCGCGAGCAGTTCGCCCGCGACGGCTTCGCCGGCACCTCGCTGGACGCGGTGGTGGCCGCGTGCGGGCTGACCAAGGGTGCGCTCTACCATCACTTCGGCGGCAAGACCGAGCTCTTCACCGCCGTCTTCGAGGACGAGGCGGCGCGTCTGGCCGACCGCGTCGCCGGCGCGATGGGGGCCGGCGAGGCGTCGTGGGAGGGCGCCTTCACCGGCATCCGTGCCTTCCTGCGCGAGTCGCAGGACCCGGGCGTGCAGCGGATCATGCTGCTGGACGGGCCCAGCGTGCTGGGGTGGGAGGGCGTGCGCGAGATCGAGGGCGAGTACGGCCTGGCGCTGATCAAGGACACGCTGGCGGGGCTGATGGCGGCCGGGCTGATCCCGGACCGGGAGGTGGAGACGCTGGCCCACCTCCTCTTCGGAGCGATGTGCGAAGGGGCCATGCTGGTCGCGCGTTCCGACGATCCCTCCGCGGCGCTGACGGCTGTCGAAGCCGAGCTGAAGCACCTCGTCTCCGGGCTCGCGGCGCGCCCCGCCTGAATCTCCGCCCGATTTCGATCGACCGAGGACGCAAATCCCCCGGACTGCCGGGTCTGATACCAGATCCGCAAGATCT
>DASWMA010000135.1:0-11028 GCA_036399995.1 Longimicrobium sp.
GGGACAGCGCGGATCAGCCGCTTCCGGGTGCCGCCCCACGACATCGCGATCGTCAGATCCCCTCGCACCACGCCAGCACCTCGGCGAAGCGGCGGTCTTCCAGCGCGCCGAACAGCGCGTGGCGGCCCAGGCGGGCGCGGCTCACCGCGGGGCTGGTGAGGCCGCAGAGGAAGCGCGCCACCTGCCGCGGCGCCGCGAACACGTCGGGGTGGGCGGTGCGCAGCGCCAGGACCTCGCCGGCGCTCACGCTGCTCTCCACGGGCGCCGCCGGGGGCGGGGCGGGGAAGACGGCGGGGCGGCGGGTCTCGCACCACGAGCAGTGCCCGCACGGCTCCGAGCGCACCTCGCCGAAGTGCGCCAGCAGCGCGTTGGTCACGCACGCGTCGTTCGCGGCCAGCGCCACCACGTCGCGCACGCGGCCGGTCTCCTGCTCTTCGCGCCGGGCGAAACGCTCCATCAGCTCGGCGGTCAGCGCGGCCGCGTCGGCGTGCGTCTGCGCGCGGGTGAAGCGCAGGCGCGCGTCGCTGGCCTGCACCACGGCCCACCCCTGCTCGCCCAGGTACTCCACCGCGCGCACCACCCGGCCGCGGTCGGAGCCCAGATTCTTCCCCGCCTCTTCGGGGTTCAGCGTATACCAGGTGCGCCCGAACGCGGCTTGGCCGAAGATCCCCTTCACGAACGCCTGCCGCTCGCCGGTGAACTTCGCCAGCAGCTCCTTGAGCTCCACGTTCAGCCGGATGCGGTACCCCGAGTAGAACGGGGTGCCCTGGTGCAGCACGCCCAGCAGCTCCAGGTAGGTGAGCGCCGTCTTCACCACCAGCTGCCGGATGTCGTGCCGGCTGCTCAGGTCGAAGATGCTCACGTCGAAGCTGGGCCCAGCCCCCAGCAGCTCGTCCACCATCGCGCGGACGGACTCGCCGGTGGGCGTGTCGCCGTAGGCGAAGTTCTCCAGCGTGGCCACGTCGTCCATCCCGCCCAGCAGCTCCACGACGGACGGCAGCCCGTCGCGCCCGGCGCGGCCGATCTCCTGGCTGTAGCTCTCCAGCCCCTTCGGGAGGTTGTAGTGGTAGACGTAGCGCACGTCCGCCTTGTCGATCCCCATCCCGAAGGCGATGGTGGCCACCACCGTGGCGCGGTCGCTCGCCTTCCACCACTCCTGCACCTCGGCGCGCACGTCGTCGTTCATCCCGGCGTGGTAGGCGCGCGCCGGCACGCCCGCCTCGTTCAGCAGCTTCGCCACCCGCTCGGCCGTCTTCTGCAGGGTCACGTAGACGATCCCCGACCCGGCCGGGCGCGAGCGGATCCGCTCCAGGAGCACCCGGTCGCGCTCGTGCGGGCGCGTGGGGTGCACGGAAAGGAAGAGGTTGGGCCGGCGGAACCCCGTCACCACCGCCGCCTCGCGCGGGATGGCGAAGGTGTCGCAGATGTCGTCCACCACGGCCGGGGTGGCGGTGGCGGTCAGCGCCAGCACCCGCGCGGCGCCCATGGTGCGGGCGATGTCGGCCAGCTTCAGGTAGTCGGGGCGGAAGTTGTGCCCCCACTCCGAGATGCAGTGCGCCTCGTCCACCGCGAACAGCGCCACGTGCACCCGCTTGAGCAGCTCCAGGAAGCGCTCGTTGTTGAAGCGCTCGGGCGACACGTACAGCAGCTTCAGCTCGCCGGAAAGGAGCCGCCGCTCCACCCCCTTGGCCTCTTCCCACGGCAGCGAGCTGTCCAGCCGCGCCGCGTCGATCCCCAGCGCCCGCAGCGCGTCGATCTGGTCCTTCATCAGCGCGATCAGGGGCGAAACGACGAGGGTCACCCCGTTCAGCAGCAGCGAGGGAAGCTGGTAGCACAGGCTCTTCCCGCCGCCGGTGGGGAACACCGCCAGCGCGCCGCCGTGCTCCAGCAGCGCGCGGATCACGCGCTCCTGCCCGGGGCGGAAGGCGGAGAGCCGGAAGCGCTCGCGCAGGACGGACTGCAGGTCTGTTTCGCTCACCGCGGGTGCCGCATCGAGGCTGGTGGTCATGGGAACCGTGCCGGAATGAGTGTCATGCCCTTTGTCCACTTTACGCCTGGAAGCTAAATCGCCGCACGCCGGCGCGCAACCTTCTTGTGCCGTGACGTGTGGCGAATGGATGGCGGATCGTCCTGTCGCGTCCCGGTAACCCGCTGCGCTCCAGCGCGTTCCGCCGGGCGCTCAGCGCGGGATGGCGATCGCCTCCGTGGTTCCGTCTGCGCGCCGGAGCACGGCGATCACCTGGCGCGGGGCGATGGCAAGCGAGGTGACCGACGCGCGCCGCACCTCGGCCAGCGGGGTCGCCACACCGTGGGCCACGCGGAGGATGGTGGCGAGCTCCGGCCGGCCGTCCGCCGCGCGATGCCGGCTCAGCGCCACCAGCACCGCACCGCTGTCGGCGGCGAGCAGCTCGACGGTGCCCGCCGACGAGTCGCGCTCCACCGGAAGCGTGGCCAGCGTGCGGACCGGGAAGAAGCGCGACCCGTCCACCGTCACCTCCTCCAGCTTTCCTTCGCAGGACACCAGGAAGAAAGTGTGCGCCGCGCTCTCGGCCAAGTCGTGCGCGCAGGCAGCAATGGGGACCGAGTCGGCGGCTACGGCCCTCGCGAACACCCAGGGCGCGTTGCCGTAGACGTGGTACAGCGGCGAGCGGGCGCGGCCCGCAGGCACCACGTACAGCCAGTGGCCCCGGTGGGTGCGCAGCCGCGCGTCGTCCGGCAGCGGCCCGGGGAGGGTGTCGTTCACCCAACCGCTGTCGCGCGTGAAGTGCAGCAGGGCGGGGCGGCCGCCTCCGCCGGTGGTCACCCAGAGCCTCCCGTTGGCCGGGGCGACGGAGCGGATCTCGGGAGAGACGCGGCCGGCCGCGCCGCTCCGGACCACGCGCTCCGGGTGGAGCGGGAAAGTGTCGCGTGCTTCCCACGTCTCCCCATCCACCAGCACCACGCCGTTTGCCCCCCGCGTGGCGGCGTAGACGAAGAGGCGGCCGTCGGAGCGGACCCAGTGGTCGAGCGCCGCCGGCTCGCCGGGGAGGGGGAGCGGCTTGCCGGCGGTGCCGTCCGCCGCGATGCGGACCAGCGCGGACGGGTTCGCCAGCGCCGCCACGTAGCCGCCGGGAACGGCCTCCACCACCCGCACCCGGTGGCGCAGGTCGCCCGGGAGCGGAACGTAGCCGGGGTCGCGCCCCGCACGCGCGCGCCAGAGCCACACGGCGGCGGCCACGGCCACGAGCACCACCGCGCCCAGCGCGAGCCGCGCCGTGCGGCCGCGCAGGTGGCTGCGGGCGCGGACGCCGATCCCCAGCTCGCGCTCCATCCGCCGCACCGCGGCGGCGACCTCGGCCGCCGTGTCGCCGCGGGGCTCCAGCACGCTCACGGCGCGCAGGTAGGGCGGGATGGCGGCGAAGTCCACCGGCTGCAGCAGCACGGGAAGGACGTGCCCGCCGGGGTGCGGCCACTTCTGCTCGGCCAGGTGCAGCTCGGTGGCCGCGTAGCGCCCCTGCGCCACCGCGTTGGGCGTCAGGAAGGCGACGAAGAGGTCGCTCGTCTCCACCGCGCGGGCGATCGCCGCGTCGTACTCCAGCCCGGGCGGAAGGTCGTCGCGGTCGAAGAAGACGTCGTGCCCCAGCGCCAGGAGCGCGTAGTTGACGCGGGAGACGGTCTCGCGCGCTTCGGAGGGGTAGCTGAGGAAGATGCGCACGGGCAGGGCGGGATAGTCCGGTGGACGGAGAGGGGATCACCGCTACCGGACCAAAGATGCGCCGGGGCGTGGCGGGCGGAAAGACGGACGCGGCTCGCGTTCTCCGCACCGGCACCCGTCCACGGCTGGCGCCACCGGTCGCCGTCGCGTTCTGTCCGGCCGCCGGTAAGAGCCAGCCGAAACCTCGCCCTTTCTCTATCGCTCCCCTCACGCGCTTCGGCAAGCGTCACCGGACGCCGCTCCGACCACGTTTCCAGCGACGTGATAGATGTAGCGGCGGCGCTTGAACTCCCCCGGTGTGCGGGCGCGCGTGCGGTCCTGCGGGAACCAGGTTGCCCAGCGGACGAGCGAGGCCAATTCGCGATATCTGTTCAGGTTTGTCTCGTGGATCACCAAATGGTCCGATGCAGAGGGAAGAAGCCGCGGTTGGAGGGACGGGTACGTACGACGCATCGTGGGGCCAAGTGGGCAGATTTCTGTAAACAGAAGTATCATCCTGAGCCTCAGAATAGCGCGGAAGTGGTGGCTTTCGTCGTGCGCTGCTTCCGGTTCAGACGGCGTCTGCCCGCTGGAGCAGCCAGCTTTCTCCTTGGAGGTGGACGGCACCAGCGGGAGTCGTGCACGGGTGAATACCCGTCCCCGGCCCAGGAGACAGCTCGTCGCGATCGGCCTTTTCAGCAGAGTGGATCTTTATAGGTCTCTCCTTGACCGCCCCCCGATGCAAACCTTAGTTTATACGCCCGCTCCAATTTACCTCGTTGCGTCTCGTCACTTCCCGGTTCCCTTTCATGGCAGCTAGAGTCATTGCGATCGGCGACCCGCGGAATGACGCGGAGCGCTTGGCAATCGCCCACCTGCGCGACCACCTTCCTGACAGCTGCACCGTGATGCACAGCGTCTGGCTGCGCCACAGCCGCCAGTCGTGGGAGATCGACCTGATCGTCCTCACGCCGCAGTCCGTCTGGCTGGTGGATGTGAAGAACGTCCACAGGCACATCGATGTGTACGGTACGCGCTGGCACCCGTCCGGACGCCAGGCGTACAAGTCACCGATCGACAAGCTCGAGATGCACGCCCGCGAGCTCAGGGAGAAGCTCGAGCACTGGGACCCGCGGCTGTCGCGCGTCTACATGCGTTCGGCGGTGCTGCTCACGGCGCGCGACGTCTCTTTCCGCGACCACATGGGCCGGGACGAGAAGCACGTCACGAAGCTTCAGGACAGCATTCCGTTCCTGATGGACGGCGGCGAGGTCCCCGAGTGGGCGGCGGGCCGGATCGGTCACCTCCACGAACGGATCATCGAGACGATCCGGGGGCGGGCTGCCCCGCGGCCTATGGTACGTCGCTTCCGTGAATGGGAAGAGGTAGAGTCCCTGGGTGGCGACGAGGAAGGCAATGAGTACCGGGCGCGGCATCCGCTCTCCGACGAACTGGTGCGGGTGCGGGAATACCGTGCCAATCCGTACCTTAGCGAAGCCGAGCAGGACAAGCAGAATCGCCTTATCCAGACGGCCTTCGTGGCGCTGAGCAAGCTCAGCCATCCCAACGTGCTCGGGGTGCGCACCTTCTTCGAGAACGAGGACGGCGACGCATGGGTGCTGGTGACCGATGAGCCCGCGGGCGAGTCGCTCCGGGTGCGCCTCACCGACCGTGAACACGACCTGAGCACTGCTGAGCGGCTGCAGGTGGTGCGTGACGTACTCACGGCGCTGGACCACGCCCACTCGCGGGGTGTCGTGCACCGGCAGGTCAATGCCGACGCCGTTTTGGTGGGGGAGCGGACCCTTCTCGCCGGGTTCGACCACGCCCGGGTCCGCCGTGTGGACGGGGGCACAATCGCCAGCCTGATCGTGGACCGGATGCACGGACCTTACGTGGCGCCGGAGTGCGAAGGGGCACCGGACCGTGCCACCGCGGCCTCCGACGTGTTCTCGGCGGGGCTGCTGTTCTTCGAGCTGCTCGCCGGGGGGCGCGCCTTCGACAGCGCCGGGCAGATGCGTCGCGCGTCCGCCGTCTTTCCCCACCCGCCTTCGGTGCTGCGTCCCGCACTGCCCCGCGCCATCGACGGCTGGCTCCAGGCGCTCTGTGCATGGGAGGCCGCAGCCCGCCCCACCGCGGCCGAGGCGCTCGGGCACCTCGACGCCATCCTTTCCGACGCGGCCGGCCGGGGCACCCCGGCGCCGGAAGCCCGTTCCTCCCATCCCGGTTCCCTGAGATGAGCCCCATCACGGAGTTTTCCACCGCGCCGCCTCGCCCGCTGCCGGTCTTCCTTCTCCTGGACGGGAGCGGGAGCATGAGCGTGAACGCGAAGGTCGACGTGCTGAACGACGCCGTTCGCCGGATGGTGGCGCGCCTCGCGGACCAGGATGCCGGGCTCGCGGAGGTCCACCTGGCGGCCATCGCCTTCAGCGGGGACAAGGCATGGCTTCACGCGCCGCTCGCGGCAGCGCGGGAGTTCCAGTGGGCCGACATGGATGCCATGGGCCTGACTCCGGTCGGAAAGGCTCTGGACCTCGTGGCCGGAATCATCGAGGATCGGACTCAGGTTTCCAGCCGGGCGTACCGACCGACGCTGGTGCTGGTATCCGATGGCCTTCCCACCGGCGACTGGCGCGAAGCGCTGGAGCGCCTGAATGCGTCGGAGCGGGCGTCGAAGGCGCACCGGTTCGCGCTCGCCATCGGTGACGAGGCCGACCGCGGGATGCTGGCCGAGTTCGCCGGCCCCGACGGGCGCGTCTTCGAAGCCCATGAGGCCGAGCAGATCCGCCGCTTCTTTCGCTTCGTCACCATGAGCGTGACGGCGCGCTCACGCAGCGTGTCACCCAACAGCGTTCCCGACGTGGAAGAAACCGACCTGCTCGCGCTGGAGTTTTAACGGATGGCGGCTCCTCGGGCACGCCGGGTGGCCCGCAGCCCCTCCGCCGCTGACGCCGACCCGGAGCCACGGCGGGCGTACGTGGTGGACGAGCAGGGGCGCCGCTACGACCTGGGAGCGGAGATCGGGGCGGGGGGGCAGGGTGCGGTGCACCGGGTGCTGGGCCGTCCGCTCGCCGTGAAGCTCCGCCGCACCTCCGGCGTGGAGCGCGGCGCCGTGGAGGAGCGGGTGCGGGCGGTGCGGCGGCTGGACCTCTCGGGTGTGCGCATCGCGCGGCCGGTGGCGCTGCTGCGCCCTCCGCGACTGGGCTACGTGATGGAGCTGATGGAGGACATGCAGCCCCTGAGCGTGCTCATCCCTGGCGACGGGTGTCCGGCCACGCGCGACGGCTATCTGGGCGGGGGCGGGCTGCGCAGGAGGCTGATGCTGTTGGCCCGTTGCGCGGACGCCCTGACCCGGCTGCACGGAAAGGGGCTGGTGTACGGTGACCTGTCGGCCTCGAACGTTCTGGTCTCTACCTCGCCCGACCACGATGAAGTGCAACTGATCGACCCGGATAACCTCCGCTACTGGTCGGAGCCGCTCCACGTCTACACGCGCGGATACGGCGCGCCCGAGCTGGCAAGCGGGCGCTCGGGGGTGACCACGCTCACCGACGCGCATGCGTTCGCGGTGGCGGCGTTCCTGGTGCTGCGCGGCGTTCACCCGTTCACCGGCGATGCGGTGGTGGAGGGCGAATCGGAGATGGAGAATCGCGCCTTCGCGGGCGAGCTCCCGTGGATAGACGACCCGGCGGATGATTCGAACGCCACGACGCGCGGGTTGCCGGGTGACGTCGTGCTTTCTCCCCTCCTTCTGGACTTGGTCCAGCGGACCTTTGGCGCCGGGCGCACCGCGCCGGAGCTGCGGCCCGGCGTGGCCGAATGGGCCGAGCGCCTGCATGCTGCCGCCGATGCCACGGTGGAGTGTGTCGGCTGCGGCAGCACCTTCTTTCTCACCCTCGAAGCGTGTCCCTGGTGCGACGCGAGGGTCCCCTCGTTCGTCCTGGCGCGGTTCCACCTCCTGGACCCCGAGGGCGACCGCGAACGCATGCCTCCCCGCGTGGGGGTGCGGGCGGTTTGCCGCGATGCGCCGGTGCGCCTGGAGGGGCGGGACGTGGGCATCTGGGGTGTGGCGGACGCGGACGAGCCGCGCCTCGAGCTGTTCTGGAACGGCAGCGTCCTCCTGGTGAAAGCGCTCGACGGCCGCCGGTACCGGGCTGTCTCCGGGGGCCGGCCACTGGAGGTCGGCGAGTCAGAAGTTGCGATCGAGGTCAGACGGGGCGCGGCGGCGGGCCGAATCCACCTGGGCCCGGCGGACCGGGTTCACCGGGTGCTGTCATTCGAACTCAGGCAGCCCCACCCGTGAGGCTCTCGGAGCTTCCGGCTGATCCGGTCGTGCACCTGGCGCTGCGAGTGGGTCGCGGTTCTCCTCCGCTTGCCGTAGCGGCGGGGAGCGAAGCCTTGCTCCTCCGCGACGGCCGGGGAGACCTCCTCCTCCGGATCGGCGAAGTAGCGTGGGCAGTGCATGGCGCGGATCGGGAGGATCGCGCTCTGGAAGACGCGTTGCGGCAGCCCGCCCGCGTGTGCTGGGTTCCCGCGGATACGATGGTGCGCGCCGGGACCGAGCTTCCGCTCGTCGTCCACGGCTATCCACTTCACCTGGTCTACCCCGAGCCGCTGGAACTGGGCCTGGACGAGGCTGCCTGCGAGCAGGTGGGGCGACGCGCTTTCAGGAGGCGCGCGACGCCCGGGGAGGTGGCGGAGTGGCTGTCCGAGCACACCACCGTCGCTTCCCCCGGCGCGCGCGGCGGTGACCGGGCGGCGGTCGTAGGCGGTGATCGAGAAGGCGGCCTGCCGGCGTTCCGGCTGCTGGGCCGGAACATCGCAGTGGACGTGGCGCGTACCGCGGCCGGGGCGTACCGCGTCCGCCGGGTGGTGGGACGCTCCTCCACTGGTTGGCGGAGTGAGCGGCTGGCCCTGCTCTCGGCACCTTCCATCCGGTTCCGCGACGCCACTGTGGCCGGAACGGTGCTGGGCGAGGCGTTCGAGCCGCTGTGGAGCCAGGTGCGCGCGGCGGACTCGTACCTCGCCGTATGGGAGGCGTACAACGACCTCGAGCGCGAAGCGGTGGAGCGACGAGCCCGCCGCATCGGTTCGCTGCCGTACGTGGCGTGCGACCGCCTGCCGGACGGTACCTGGCAGTTCCAGGTTCGGGAGGAGGAAGGCATCGAGGCACGGCTCGCGCGCCTGCACGAAGGCGGAGATCTGGAGCTGGCGGCCGTGCGGCGGCCAGGGGAGCCAGCGAGGGAAGCGGGCAGGCATCGGTTCGCGGGACGTTGCGCCGCAGTATCGCCCCCGGGGCGGACGGTGTGCCTCGCGGGGGTCGAACGGGACCTCGATCCCCCGCCGCGCGGGTTCCTGCAGCCGACGCTGGTGGGCGACCGCGTGCGCCTGAAGCGCCGCCTCGACGCGTACGAGCGGCTCCGGTCCGGGCGCGGCGAGATGCCGCAGCTCGCTCACCTCCTGGAGGGGCTCCCCGTCCCGGTCGCGCACCTGCGGCCGCACGAGCCCCGGTCGGCCGATGCGGTGGCAGCGTTCGGCGGCGAGCCTACACCCAGGCAGGTGGAGGCGCTCCGCGTTGCACTCAACACTCCCGACATCGCCCTGATCCAGGGCCCCCCCGGCACCGGGAAGACGCGCGTGATCGCCGCGCTGCAGGCGCGCCTGGGCGAGGTCACCTCTTCGGCCAACGGGGTGGCCGGGCAGATCCTCCTCACCAGCTTTCAGCACGAGGCTGTCGAAAACGCGGCGGCCAGCTCCTCCGTGTTCGGGCTCCCCGCGGTAAAGGTGGACACGGTAGGGAGGACGGACGTCTTCGACGCCTTGGAGCAGTGGCGCGCGGAGCGGATGGAGGCACTCGAGGCGGAGCTGGCGGGACGGGAAGCGGCGCCCGCGCGCGTGGCGCTGCAGGAGGCGCGGATGCTCCATCACGCCTACCGGAAGCGTCCGGGCGGGCTCGAGGGGGCCCAGCGGCTGCTGCGCAACCTTCTCGACCTGGCGCGCAACCGGATCCCGTACGAGCTGTACGACGAGGTGGAGGAGCTGGAGCGGAAGATCACGCGGCAACGCACGCGCGACGTGGCCGACCAGGACCGCCCGCGGGTGATACGGGCGGTGCGGGGGCTGCGGAGCACGGCGCCCTCGTTCGAGGACGATGGCCCGGACCGCGCGGCCGAGGTGCTGGATGCGCTGGGGGTGACCGACCTGCTGGCCGACGAGGACGTGGCGCTCCTCAAGCGCTGCGTGGAGCGCTCGGGTGACGTAGCGCCGGCGCTCGCGAAGGTCGGCACGCTTCGGGAGAGGCTGCTGGACCGGTTGCTTGGCGCGGGGGAGTCGCGCCGGCTGGACACAGTGCATCACGACGTGGACCACCTTGCGGCCGAGGTGATCGACGCCGTTCTCGCCGAGGTCGTACGGTCGCGCGACGGTTGGGAGGTGGTGCTCGCCGAGTACCTGCGCGATCTGCGCACGGACCCAGCAGGGGTGCGCAGGGCGCTGCAGGAGTACACCGCAGTCCTGGCGGCTACGTGTCAGCAATCGGTTTCGATGGTAATGGCAGGCGTCCGGCAGGCGCGTGGCCGCGAGGGCGGAGTGGTGTTCGACACCGTGCTGGTGGACGAGGCCGCGCGCGCAAACCCGCTCGACCTGTTCATCCCGCTCTCCCGCGCGCGCAGGCGGATCGTGCTGGTGGGCGATCACCGGCAGCTTCCGCACGTCCTGGACGCCGAGGTCGAGCACCGCCTGGAGGGAGCTCGCGCCGCGGGCCAGCGGGCGGGTGGCACCGAGGAGCGCCTGCGCACCAGCCTCTTCGAGCGGCTGTTCACGTTGCTGCGCGAGCGTGAGCGCGTGGATGGCATCCGCCGCACCGTCACGCTCGACGTGCAGTACCGGATGCACCCCGCGCTGGGCGAGTTCGTCAGCCGCACGTTCTACGAGCCGTACGGCGAAGGATTCCGCTCCGGAGGCAAACCGGAGTCGTTCACGCACGGTCTTGGCCGCTACGGAACAGCGGCGGCTGCCTTCGTTCACGTGCCGCGCGAACGCGGGGCCGAACTCCGGGGGCGCAGCAAAAGTCGGCCGGCCGAGGCGCGGTGGATTGCCGCCGAGGTCCGCCGCATCCTTGACGAGCGCCCGGAGCTGAGCGTGGGGGTTGTCGCCTTCTACCGTGCCCAGGTCGACCTGCTCAACCAGGAGCTGGCGACCGTGGGGGTGACGGAGACGCTCGACGACGGCGGCTACCGGGTGCGTGCGGAGTGGAAGGCGAGGCACGACGGGCGCGGACGTGTAGTGGAGCGGCTGCGCGTGGGTACGGTGGACGCGTTTCAGGGCCGAGAGTTCGACGTCGTGCTCCTTTCCAT
>DASWMA010000136.1:0-7749 GCA_036399995.1 Longimicrobium sp.
CGCGCGAGGCCCGGGTGATGGCGGAGCTCCGCCGCCAGGCGCACGCGCCGCGCGACGCGCGCGACGACCCGCCGTGGGGCGCGGCGTGGCGAACCGCCGACTTCCTGGAGGACCCCGCGGCGGGCTTGCGGGCGGCGGCGATGATGACGGAGCCGTTCCGCTCGCCGCGGGGAAGGCTGGTGGGCTACACCACCCGCGCCCACCTGGAGATGGCGCGCGGCCGGTGGCGGGCCGCCCGCGCCGCGCTCGACACGGCGGCCACGCTCGACGCGGGGTACGCGGCCCGCACGCGCGCCTTCCTCTTCGCCTTCGCGCCGGTGGCGGTGCCGGCGGGCGAGGTGGCCCGCGCGCGCCGTGCGCTGCTCGCCACCGCGCCGCCAAGGCCGGACGGCGTGGGCGACGTGGTGGACCATGAGAAGGGCGCCTTTCCCGCGGCGCGGCACGCGTACCTGCTGGGCGCGCTGGCCGTGGCGCTGGGCGACACCGCCGAGGTGCGCCGGCGCGTGGACGAGCTGGGGGCGCCGGCCGACACCGGCGCGGCCGCGGCCGTCTTCGCGCGGCACCTTCGGCACCAGCTGCGGGCCCGCCAGCTCCGGGCCGAGCGGCGCTACCCCGAGGCGCTGCGCGAGGTGGAGCGGGGGTGGCCCGAGCCGGTGGCGGCGGTGTTCGTCAAGAACGACTCGTACAGCACGGTGGCCGAGCGCTACCTGCGCGCCGAGCTCCTGGCGCACACGGGCCGCGATGCCGAGGCGCTGCGCTGGTACGGGAGCCTCGCCGAGGACATCAGCCGCGGCCTGCTCTTTCCCACGGCGGCCCACCTGCCGCGCGGCCGCGCGCTGGAGCGCCTGGGCCGCCCCGCCCAGGCTGCGGCCGAGTACCGCCGCTTCCTCGTCCTCTTCGCCGGCGCAGACGCTGAGGCGGGGCCGTCGCTCGCCGACGCTCGTGCGCGTCTCGGCCGGCTGCCCGCGGCGCGCTGACCATCATCCGCTCGCCAGGTGATCGCAGATCCGGCTGAACGCTTCCTGCAACAGCGGTCACACGGAGAAGCGGAGTAGAGCGGAGGAAACGCAGAAATTCATCGCAGTTCCTCCGTTTCTCCGTTCTACTCCGTTCCTCCGTGTGACCCCCAGCGGTGCTGGTGCAGCAACGAAGCTCGCGAATCGCTGTAGCGGCCGATCCCCCGGCTCGTCGCGGTGATGCCCGCGTGGCGAAGTCCGCGAAGGCGGACTGCGTGCCGTTGTAGCGGCGAGTTCACTCGCATATTCCCCCCGGGCCCTCCCGGGGACCTCGCCGGACCGCACGTCGACACGAGCGCAAACGAAACCGGCGGGCCACCACTGGGGCGGCCCGCCGGCTCTCGTTCCCTCGACCTGCGCGAGCGATCAGAGGCGGATGCGGAGACCGGCCTCGACGTTCACGTACTGCGCGTCTTCCACCTTGTTGAACGACGCCTGCGGGGTGAAGCTGAAGCGCGGCGAGATCGGAACCTCCACGCCGCCGCCCACCTGGAACCCCAGCTCGCTGTCGCTCTCCAGGCTGCCGCCGTCGCCGCTGATGGCGGCCTTCTGGTACAGCACGCCGCCCTTCACGAAGGGGGTGAACCCCGACATCGGCGCGAACGAGAAGCGCACGCCCGCGTCGAAGCCCTTGATCTGGGCGTCGGCCTCGTCGGTGTCCTTGAAGGCGAAGGTGTTGTGGTTGTAGCCGGCGTAGATCCCCAGCTGCGGCGTGGCCTGGAAGATCACGTCGCCGCTGAGCGCCAGCCCCACCTCCACGTCGTCGGCATCGTCGCCCGTGGGGATCGAAAGCCCCGCGCGCGGCTCGATGGAGAACTGCGTGGTCTGCGCCTGCGCGCCGGCCGCCGCGAACGACGCCACCACGGCGAAGGCGATGATGGTCTTCTTCATCTCCCGGTCCTGGTCAGGGTTTTTGAAACGGCACGCCCGGCCGGGGCCGGGCGTGCCGTTCTCTTTCGTGCGGGTGCCCGGGTTCCGCTTACAGGCGGATGTTCAGGCCCACGGCGACGTTGATGTTCGAGACGTTCAGTTCCTCACCGTCGATCTCGTCCTCGTCGTCACCCGGGCTGAACTGGCTGTAGCCCACCTGCGGGGTCAGCGTGATGTTGCGCGCCACGCCGATCTCCACGCCGCCGCCCACGTCGAAGCCCAGCTTGTGGTCGCCCGAGATGCTGGCGTCGTCGTCGCTGATCGCCATCTTGTGGAAGATCGCGCCGCCGCGGAAGAACGGGGTCAGCGGAAGGCCGGTGGGCGCCGCGAAGCGGGCCTTCACGCCCACGTCGAAGCCCTGCTCGGTCAGGTTCACGTCGTCGCCCTCTTCGCCCAGATCGTCGTCGACCCCGAAGCGGTTGTACGTGTAGCCGCCGTAGATCCCCAGCACGGGGGTCACGTTGAAGGTCACGTTGCCGTTCAGCCCGAAGCCGGGGCTCGCCAGCTCCTTCCAGTCGCCCACGGGGATCGCGGCACCGCCGCGGACCTCGAACGACAGCGGAAGCGCGCTCTGGGCACTCGCGGTGCCGGTGAACGCAACGGCGGCCAGCGCCGCCAGCGCAAACGTCGTCTTCTTCATCTTCCTCTTCCCTTTGGGTTCCGGTTGTCGCCCGGCGCCGCCCCACGGTGAGGCGGCGCCGGACGCTTCCTTACGAAGGCACCCTCCGGGCCGCAGCGGTCACAGCGGCCTCAAATGGTGCGGCTGCGGTGAATGCAAGTTGTTTGCCAACATGGGTTTGGATCACAAACATATGAGGGTATTCCACGCGTTTCGGGGTCACGGCGGGGGAGGTCCCGCGGTCGCGTTTCGTCCACCCGAAGGGACAGGCGCGTCCTGCCGGGCGTGTCGGTGTGGCACACCCGGGGCGGTGCGCAACCCTTGCATCCGCTGGGCTGGTGCGTAGTGTAGTGGAAAACCGAGCCCGCTACGCCCCGGCCGGAAAACCCTCCCCGAGCCGTACCCTGCGCGCGCACGGCGGCACCCGCCGCCGCGGCGCCCGTTTCCTCGAGGCTGATGAACATACCCACGCACCTGGACGGCGCCGGCCTGCGCGGCGCCCTGCTCACCGCGAACGAGTACGTCCAGCGGCACCGCGCCGAGCTGAACCGCATCAACGTGTTCCCGGTGCCCGACGGCGACACGGGCACCAACCTGGCGCTCACCGTCAGCTCCATCGCCGACCGCCTGCGCGGGGTGGGCGACGGGTCGATCGGCGTGGTGGCGCGGCACGCCAGCGAGGCCGCCATCCTGGGCGCCCGCGGCAACTGCGGGATGATCCTTTCGCACTTCCTGCTGGGCTTCAGCGACGCGGTGGGCGACCGCGCGCAGCTGAGCGTGGGCGAGTTCGGGCCGGTGTGGCGCAGCGCCACCGAGCACGTGTACCGCGCGCTCGAGAAGCCGGTGGAAGGCACCATGATCACCATCATGCGCGCCGTGGCCGACGAGGCCGAGCGGCTGCAGCACACCGACTTCGTGGTGCTGTTCGAGCGGCTGATGCTGAAGGCGCGTGAGGCGCTGGCCAACACCCCCGAACTCCTCCCGCAGCTCAAGGCCGCCGGCGTGGTGGACGCGGGCGCCAAGGGGTTCGTGCACATCATCGAGGGGATCGGCAGCTTCGTGGCGGGCGACCCGCTGGTGGCGCTCGACGAGCTCCCCGAGTGGGAGGCCGAGCCCGTGTTCGCGGCGGCCAACGCCGAGTACCCGGCCAGCGAGGAGACCTACCGCTTCTGCACCGAGGCGCTGGTGCGCGGCCCGGCGATCCCCGGGCAAGACGTGGTGCGCGCGGTGCTGCGCGAGCGCGGCGACTCGCTGGTGGTGATCCGCGCGGCCGACCTGCTGAAGGTGCACATCCACACCGACGAGCCCGACGAGGTGTTCGCCTACCTGGCCACCCTGGGCGAGCTGGCCACGCACAAGGCCGAGGACATGCGCGCCCAGCACGAGGCGGTGGAGCGCGCCGCCCGCGGCGGGCACATGACGCTGGCGCGCCGCCCGGTGACCATCGTGAGCGACACCGCCTGCGACATCTCCGAAGAGGTGGTGCGCGCCCACGGGATCCACCTGGTGCCGCTGTCGCTGATCTTCGCCGACGAGGTGCTGCGCGACCGCCTGGACATCACCGCCGACCAGTTCGTGGAGCGCCTGAAGCAGGGCGCCCACCCCAGCACCTCGCAGCCCTCGCCCGCCGCCTTCCTCGAAGCGTTCCGCCGCGCGGGCGACGAGGGCGAGGCGATTGTGGGGGTGATCCTCTCCTCGGGCCTGTCGGGCACCTTCGCCTCGGCCCAGGCGGCGGCGAAGCAGCGCGCGCCCGACGAGGTGCCGGTGCACCTGTTCGACTCGCGCGGGGGCACGGTGCTGCAGGGGCTGCTCACGCTCAAGGCCAGTGAGCTGGGCGAGCTGGGGTGGGCGCCCGAGCGCATCGTGGCCGAGCTGGAGCGCATCCGCGCGCAGAGCGGGATCCTGGTGGTGCTCGACACCTTCGAGCGCGCGCTGGCGTCGGGGCGCGTGGGGCGCGGGCGCGCGTGGCTGGGAAGCCTGCTCGACATCAAGCCGGTGCTGGAGGTGGACGACGCCGGCAAGCTGAACCCGATCGCCCGAGTGCGCGGGCGCAAGCAGGTGATGCCGAAGATGATGGAGCTGCTGGAGGCGCGCGTGCCGAAGGGTGCGAAGAAGATGCGCTTCGGCGTGTTCCACGTGGCTTGCCCCGAGGTGGTGCCCGACGTGGTGCGCGAGGTGCGCGCGCGCTGGGGGAACCGCGAGGTGATGACGGCCCCGGGCACGCCGGTCATCGCCACGCACGCGGGCGAGGGGGCGTGGGGGGTGGCGTGGATGGTGGAGGACTAACGCGCGCGGTGTGAAAGGATGAAACGCGGAGGGCCTGTCCGTCGTCATAGGTGACCGGCGCACCGCGGCGCATGCTCCCGCCCGAAGGACGCATGTTGCGAAGCGTGAAGATGCGCGCCCTCTCGCCGGCCTGTGCGGCGGGAGGGCGTGTGATTTGCAAATGAATTGCGATCAAGCCCCGTCCAAGCCAACCCGCAGTAGCGACTCGCCCAAGCGGCCCCACACGGCCGCGCGGCCGTGGCCCCTGGAGGCGGTATGTACGTTCTGGTGCAGCACTACGTGTCGGACCCGCAGACCTTCTGGTCCGACGTGCGCTACGCGCTCACGGCGCTTCCCCCCCACCTGGTGCTCCACCACGTGTACCCCACGCCCGACGGGAGCCACGCCGTGTGCCTGTGGGAGGCCGAGTCGGTGCGCGACGTGAGGGCGTTCATCGAGACCTACGTGGGCCACGTGAGCCGCAACCTCTACTTCGAGGTGGAGAACCGTGAGGGGATCGGCACACCCGGCGAGGTGGAGAGCCTGGAGATGGCCGGGCGGGGTCAGCACCGTGGTGGAAGCTGAACCGCCGGCACCTGAGCTGGACGAGCGCGAATCGGCGCGGCAGCTGTCTGCCGCGCCGATTTTCGACGAACGTCCGATCCGGCTGAACACCAACTGCAACAACGGGTCACACGGAGCAACGGAGAAGAACGGAGGAAACGGAGAAATTCAGCGCGGTTCCTCCGTTCTCTCCGTTCTTCTCCGCGTCTCCGTGTGACTCTTCAGCGACGTCCTTCGCTGCTTCCCGGTCACGATCGCGGAGCCAGCCCCAGCCGCTCCATCAGGCGCATCGCGTCGAAGGGGGCGTGCACCTTGGCGTCGTTGTCGAAGTAGACGTAGACCTCGCGCGTTTTCGCCCCCGGCGCGTCGACCGACGAGACGCAGGTGCGGTCGGCGGGCTCGCAGCCGCGCCGCCACTCGCGGATGCGCGCGGCCCACCAGTCGAGCTGCTGGTCGGAGTAGCCGCTGGCGTACAGCTCCTCGGCCCCGTGCAGCCGCACGTACACGAAGTCGGCCGTCAGGTCTTCGGCATACGGCCAGCGCCCGGCCGTGTCGGCGAACACCAGCGCGGCGTTGTGCTTCCGCAGCAGGGCCACGAACTCCGGGCCCAGGAACCCCGGGTGGCGGATCTCGAAGCAGTGCCGCAGCGGCGTGTCGGCGTCGGCCTCGGGCCAGGCGCGGCCCGTAAGGCGCTCGTCGTGGCGCTCCGCCAGCGCCGCGGCTTCGGCCGACGTCTTCGGCAGCAGCTCGAGGAAGCGCTCGAAGCGCTCCAGGTCGGCCGGCATGCGCTCGGGGAACTGCCAGAGGATGGGGCCCAGCTTCTCGGCCAGCCGCAGCACGCCCGACGCGAAGAAGTTGGCGAGCGCCGTGTCCACGTCGCGCAGCTTCTTCATGTGGGTGATGAAGCGGCTCCCCTTCACGGCGAAGACGAAGCCCGGCGGCGTCTTTTCGTACCAGCGGCGGTAGCTGGTGGGGCGCTGCAGGGAGTAGAACGATCCGTTGATCTCGATCGACCCCATCTGGCGGCTGGCGTACTCCAGCTCGCGCTTGTGCGCCAGCTTCTCGGGATAGAACACGCCGCGCCACGGCGCGTACGTCCATCCCGAGATCCCCACGTACGTTTCCCCGCCCGCCGCGCGCTTCGCCGCCATCTCCTCCTCCGGTCATCAAAGCGTAAATCGGCTGCACCTCGTGCGCGAAGCGTGCCCGCACCCACCCAGTTGCGTCTGTTGTTGTGCACGCTGCCTTTGCTTATCGTGGACAAAAGGGTGCACACTCCGGATCGGGACCAATGAGCCGTTCATCTCCGCCGCACGTGGTGATCATCGCCGGGCCGAACGGCGCGGGGAAAAGCACGCTCGCCCCGCGGCTGCTGATGCAGGAGTTCGGCGTGTACACCTTCGTGAACGCCGACATCGTGGCGCAGGGGCTCGCGGCGTTCGACCCCGCGTCCGCCGCGGTGGAGGCGGGCCGGGTGATCCATCGCTGGATCGACGAGTTGCGGACCGCGCGCGTCGACTTCGCGTTCGAGACCACCCTGGCCGGCCGCGCGCTGCGCCGGCAGATCGCGGAACTGCGCGATGCCGACTACGTCATCCACCTGGTGTACCTCTGGCTCCCCAGCGCCGACGCGGCGGTGGAGCGGGTACGCGGCCGCGTGCAGATCGGCGGCCATGCGGTACCCGAGGATGACGTGCGGCGGCGGTACGACCGTGGGCTGCGGAACTTCCTGCATGTGTACCGGCACATGGCATCGGAGTGGCGGGTTTATGACGTTACCGTGCGGCCGGGCCGCTCGCCTCGCCCGTTCGCGGCCGGTGCGGGTGACACCACGCACTTTGTACGAGATGCCGCGGCATGGGCGGCGCTCCAGTCCGCTGCTAGCCAAGAAGAGGTCCTGTGAAACGTAGAAGCGACAAGGACATCACCGCGCTTTTCCGCGAAGGCACCGCCGTTGATCGTGCCGTTGCAAACGCCGCGATGGATGCCGTGCGCCTGCATCGCCGCCACAACGTGCCGCTGGTGAGTTGGGAAGGTGGCCAAGTCGTGCACATCGATCCGTGGACGGTTACGCTGCCGGAGGATTCAGGCGAGAGCGACGATCGACGGGTGGCTTTGTGAGTGCGATATCTGGGAAACACGGCTATGTTGACGCCGTGACGCTGCCGACGTTGATGTCCGCGAAGGCGGACTGCGTGCCGTTGTAGCCGCGAGGTAACCGTTCAGGGGGGGTGTAACGATGTTGTAGACTTTGTTCACTAATGCCACTACATATTGTGGCTCATGAGCATAGTCGAGCAGTTGGAAGCGAATGGCGAGATTCTCTCGCCCACCGTCCGTGCAGCGATGGAGCTG
>DASWMA010000137.1:0-3573 GCA_036399995.1 Longimicrobium sp.
GGCGACCCTCCTTCGGCACCCCGGAGAACCACATGCGCTCGACCTTCCGCACCTTCCTGCCGCTCGCTCTTCTCGCGACCACGGCAGGGTCCCTCCACGCCGCCACGCCCCTGAGCCTGGTCAACGTGTCGGCGCCGGCCATCAACTGCGTGTTCAACACCTCGTGCACCGTCACCGTGAACGACTTCACCTCGCCGGTCTGGGGGCAGGGCTTCCTGCAGTCGCGCACCTACCAGGCGGCGCCGGGCTCGCCCGCGGCGGGGATGTGGGTGTACGAGTACCGCATCGACCTCACCCGCGTGGTGGGGACAGGAGCCATCCCGCAGGTCAGCTCGTTCGCCATCGACTTCGGGCCGGTGGTGAACACGCTCGACTTCAACGGCGACGGGAACGGCGACCAGGTGTTCGTGGTGACCGGCGGCGGGCTGGGGAGCGTGGCCCCGGTGTCGGCCGAGCAGACCGGCCGGGTGATCACCTTCACCTTCAACCCGGCGGTGGCGGGCGGCGGCAGCCCGGGCTCGGGGCAGACGACGTACTTCTTCGGCCTGGTCTCGCGCACCGCGCCGCGCCAGCAGACGGGCCGCCTGATGACGAACACCTCGGGCACCCTCGCCCTCCAGGCGCGCGCACCGAGCGCGCTGGTCATCCGGCCGATCCCCGGGCCGTTCCCGCGGCCGATTCCGCGGCCCTCCGGCCCGGTCGCGCCGGAAGACTGCATCGCCTACAACCCCGCCAACCTGCAGGTGGTGGACGAGGGCGCCAACGGGTTCGTGCTGATGTCGGGGAACATGCGGATGGAGATGCTCGACAACGCCGCCGACGCGGAGAAGGCGAAGAACCTGGCCAGCCGCCACACGCACCAGTGCTTCGTGGGGCGCAACAACACCCGCCCCAACCGCGTCGACTACATCATGCAGTACTGGCGCGGCACCTCCGGCCTCCCCGCCGCGCCGATCTCCGGTGAAGACTGCATCACCTACGCGCCGGCGAACGTGGGCGTGTTCGACCGCGGCGCCATCGGGTGGCGGATGGAGGCCGGCTCGATGTGGATGCAGCTCTTCACCGACCAGGCCGACGCCAACCGCGGGCTGATGACGGGCAAGGCGTTCTCGCACCAGTGCTTCATCGGCCGCGGCAACAGCCGGCCGGAGCGGAAGAACTACATCGTCGAATACTGGCGGTAGCTTTCCGCCACGGACGTGAAGCGGGCCGGCCCGGATCATCCGGGCCGGCCCGCGCTGTTTCCGTCATCGGCGGAGCGTCTTCACCGGGTCAGAACGCAATCAGGGGATCGGGAGAGCGCGCCCCCTCCAGCAGCAGGTTGCCCAATTCTCCCATCGTCTTCTCGAAGTTGTCGTAGCCGGCGGCGCCTGAGGCAACGTTCCGGGCGTCGGTTCCGCGAAGCCACCGGATCATGCGCCCACCTGCAAAGTAGAAGCGCTGCTCGTCAAACGCTTCGTCGCCCGTTACGGGCAGATGGCTGGACTTACGGTGCACGAAGGCGAGATCGCCGCCGTCATAGTACGTCAGGATCGACGTGCGCTCGTTCCCGCGGAAGATCCTCGCCCGGATCTTCGGCACTCCTCCGCGGGAAAAGTAGATCGTGGCATACGCGCTGTCGCCTTTGGTGCCTGTGATCTCCTTGCGGATGGAATCGTAGCGGCCCGCCTGGTGTTCGCGTTCAACGCGTCGGTACAGCGCCCTCACTCGGTCGACGGCGGCCTCCTCGCCGCTTCTCTCTGGAAGGAGCGACGAGGACAGACCTGGTCCGCGTTGGTGGCGTACGCAAACGGTTTCGCTGGTCGGAAGCCCGAGCATGCACCGCACTTCGGGCACCACGACGACGGCTGCCACGCAACCGACGACGGCGGTGATCAGGGTGATCAGGGTGATCAGGGTCACCAGGCGGCTGGTCATTGAAAAAACAAAAACGGGGTACCAAGGAGGGAACAGATGGTGGTACCTATAAGATAAACGTCTCCGCCCACTTGCGGTACTTCTATGGTTCTGCCACGAGCCCGGCCGCTGCAACACGAGCGGCCGGGCTTTCGTCGCAGGCGGATCAGGGCCGCTGCGGCTCCTTGTAGACCACGCCGTTCTTCATCACGAACACGGCCGTTTCCAGCGTCTGCACGTTCTGCAGCGGGTCGCCGGCCACGGCCACCACGTCGGCCAGCTTGCCGGCGGCCAGGGTGCCCAGGCGCTCTTCCCACCCCAGCAGCCGGGCGGCGTTGCGGGTGCCGGCCACGATGGTCTGCATGGGCGTCATCCCGCCCCACTGCGCCATCAGCGTGAACTCGTGGCCGTTGGCGCCGTGCTGACCCACGCCGGCATCGGTCCCCAGCGCGATCGGCACGTTGGCCGCCACGGCGATGCGGATGGCGCGGCGCATGGCGGCGCCCGCCTGCCGCGCCTTCTCGGCGCGGAAGCCGGTGAGCACGCCCCGGTCGGCGGCCGTGACCACCGTCTCGCCCGCGCTCAGCGTGGGGACCAGGTACACGCCGCGGGTCGCCATCAGCCGCGCCCCCTCCTCGTCGAGGAACGAGCCGTGCTCGATGGAGCTGACGCCGGCGCGCGTGGCCATCTTGATCCCCTCGGCGCCATGGGCGTGCGCGGCCACGGGGCGCTCCAGCTGGCGGCTCTCGGCCACCAGCGCGTTCAGCTCCTCCTGCGTGTACTGCGGCACCCCCACCGCGTCGCCCTCGCTCAGCACGCCGCCGGTGGCGCACACCTTGATGGCGTCGGCGCCGTACTTGGCCTGGTAGCGCACGGCGGCGCGCACCTGGTCGAGCCCGTCGGCCACGCCGTCGCGGTAGTCGCCCTCCATCAGCCCCGGGCGGTAGCCGTTGCTGTCGCAGTGCCCGCCGGTGATCCCCACCGAGTTCCCCGCCGCCTGGATCCGCGGCCCCACCGCGTACCCCTGGTCGATCGCGCTGCGCAGCGCCACGTCGTCGAAGTTGGGCGCGCCCAGCACGCGGATCGACGTGAAGCCGTTCATCAGCGTGCGCCGCGCGTTCTCGGCGCCCAGGATGGCGCCGAAGCTGGGATAGTCGCGCGTGGACTCGTCGCGCGAGCCCGGGTCGTTCAGCGTGCGCCCGATGATGTGCACGTGCGTGTCGATGAAGCCGGGCAGCAGCGTGGCGTTGCCCAGGTCGATCACGCGCGCACCCGCCGGCGTGTCGCCGCCGCCCTGCCGGCGCACGGCCACGATGCGGTCGTTGGTCACCACCACCTCGCCGTTGGCGATCGGCGCGGCGCCGGTGCCGTCGATCACCCGCGCGGCGCGCAGCACCACGGTGCCCGTGCCGCGCACCGGGTAGCTGGTGATGGACGATGCCGGGTTGGGCGTCTGCGCGGCGAGCGCGGGTGCGGCGAGCACCGCGGCGGCGGCCGCGGCGAGCAGGGTGCGGGTCACGGGTGGTCCTCCTGGGGCGTGGTGGATGCGGCGATCGGGGGATGCCGGGGATGATGGTCGGCGCGGGGGCGCGGGGCAAGGCGCGCGGGCACCGATGGAGGGATGATTCGAAGTTGGGACGGGGCGAATGAATTCGCTGCAACGACCACACGAAGTCC
>DASWMA010000138.1:0-14961 GCA_036399995.1 Longimicrobium sp.
CGGGATCTCTCCCGCGCCGCCGCTCGTTTTTTCATACCGAATCCACCGGGGGGTCGCTGCTCCGGGATCGCCGGGGTTCACACGGAGGCACAGAGACACGGAGAACGGCAGTGAAGCGGCCGCTACGGCCACTCGCGCGACCACAGCAGCAGGCCGGCGATGGCCA
Organism: Longimicrobium sp.; assembly: GCA_036399995.1. Taxonomy (GTDB): domain Bacteria; phylum Gemmatimonadota; class Gemmatimonadetes; order Longimicrobiales; family Longimicrobiaceae; genus Longimicrobium. The sequence continues at coordinate 167 of DASWMA010000138.1, forward strand.
GCCAGAAGAGCCCGTATCCGCCCGCGAAGGCGAGCGGCCCCCACACGCTGGCGCCGGTCTGGGCCGCCTGGTAAAGGTCGCGCAGCGCCAGGTGCGGGGGGAGGACGAACGAGATCGCCTGCTGCACGCCGGCGCCCAGCGGCTGCGAGCCCGTCTGCGCGAACACCGACAGCGCGTACTCCCACGCGGAGGTGAGCACGAAGATCCCCAGCGCCGCCAGGCTGTCGCCGCGCGGCAGCAGCACCGAGAAGAACGCCACCACCGCGCCGTACACCAGCGCGAACAGCGCCGGCTGCACCATCGCCCCCAGCCCCACCCGCAGCTCGCCCCAGGCCAGCAGCTGCCCCACCACCAGGAACACCGCCGCCGCGCCCACCGACACCGCGTACGCCAGCAGCCAGCGCACCGCGTAGTAGGCCAGCGGCCGCGTGCGGTGCGAGAAGTAGATCCGGTAGAACCCTTCGCGCCGGTCGGCACTGATGAAGCCGGTGAGCAGCACCAGCATCCCGGCGCCCGCCAGGTTCGCCAGGGTGAAGGCGATCCCCCCCGGGTCGGTCACGTCGGCGGCCAGCTCTTCGGGAACCTCGCCGTGCAGGTGGAAGCCGGGCTCCCAGAGGTAGAACAGCACGGCCAGCGCGGCGATCACCAGCAGCCGCCAGCGCCACTGCCACAGCGTGAGCGTGATCACCGGCGCTTCCCCTTTCCGCCCCGCGCGCTGGCGACGGTGCCGCGGTAGCGCTCCTCGAGGGTGAGCCGCAGCGGGGCCACCGAGCGCAGCACCACGCCGCGCCTGAGCAGCTCGCCCAGGCGGCGGGTGAGGTCTTCGGCGTCCGTCGGCTCCACCAGGAACTGCAGCGGCGCGCCGTGCTCGGGCACCGCGTGGGGGAATGCGGCGCGCACGGCCTCGCCTGCGTGGGGGGTGGACTCGAGCTCGATCCGGTAGGTGGGAAAGCCGTGCGGGGCGCGCAGGTCGATCACCTCGCGCAGGGCGCCGCTCTCCAGCACGGCCACCCGGTCGGCGGTGCGCTCCAGCTCGCTCAGGTCGTGCGAGGCGATCAGTGCCACGCGGTCGTCGCGTTCGCCGCGCCACTCGGTGACGATGCCGCGCAGCTCGGCCACCCACTCGGGGTCGAGCCCGGTGGTGGGCTCGTCGAGCACCATCACCGCGCGGTCGCCCAGCAGCGCCTGCGCCAGCGCCAGCCGCTGGCGCATCCCCTTCGACAGCGCGCCCACGCGCCGGCCGCGCAGCTCCGCCAGCCCCACGCGCTCCAGCGCCGAGGCGATCTGCGGCGACGGCTCTTCGAGCTCGGCCAGCGAGGCGTAGACGCGCATGGCGTGGTCCACCGTCCACCCCAGCGGGATGGCGGGCGATTCGGGAACGTAGGCCACGCCGTGCTTCTGCGCGTAGGCGCGCGGCGCCAGCCCGCCCACCGTCACGCGGCCGCGGGTGGGGCGCAGGTAGCCCAGGAGGATGCGGATCAGCGTGCTCTTTCCCGCGCCGTTGGGGCCCACGATGCCCAGCACCGTCCCCGCCGGCACGTTCAGCGACACGCCGGCCAGCGCGGCGACCATCCGCCCCTGCGCGCGGGCACGCCATCCCCCGTAGTTCTTCGCGACTTCGTCCAGGTGGATCATGGGGCGGGAGGGTACGCCCGGCCGGTGCGGGGCGCAAGTGAGACGGGGGCGTTGCGGGCGATGCTCATGCACCCTTCATCGCTCGAACGGCCGCGCGGGGCCATCTTCCCGGTTCGGCGGCCATCTTCCGGGGTGACGGATCGCATGGAGTGAACGCGGAGCATCGGAGGGATGAGAGTCAGGGGGAGAGCTGCCCGCGTTTCTCCCCCTGACTCCCTTCTCTCCGATGCTCTGCGTTCACTGCTGTTCGAGATCGTCGCCGCGCCCGGCGGTCTCGGGGAGGGCGGTGCGGACGACGATTGCCACCAGCGCCGAGGCCGCGGCGGCGAGGCAGGCGGCCAGCCCGTAGCCCGAGGTGGCGTACGCCGCGCCGGCCACCGCGTTGCCCACCCCGGCGCCCGCCTGGCCGGCGGCCATCGACAGGCTCATCAGCGTGCCGCGCTGCACGTCGGGCACCACCTCCACCAGCGACGACTGCAGCGGCGCGGCGCGCGCGGCGGTCAGCGCGCTGACGACCACGAAGACGGCGCCGGTGGCGACCAGCCCGCGCGCGAGTGGCGGCGTCACCAGCATGGCCACGGCGAGCGCCAGGCTGGAGACCACGATCAGCCGCTTGCGACCCACCCGGTCCGACGCGCGCCCCGCCGCTGGCCCCGCGACCACGGTCGCCACGCCGCCGGCGGCGAAGAGCGCGGCGACCTGCCCGGTCGAGACGCCGCGCTCCGCCTCGAGCCAGGCGGGGAGGTACAGCAGGTACAGGCTGCTGGCCACGAAGGTGGCGCACCAGGCCAGCATGGCCGTCACCGCCGCGCGCCGGCCCAGGAGCGCGCGGTAGTGGCGGGCCAGGTAGCCCGGGGTGACGGGCTCGCGGCGCAGCGCCACCCGGGGCTTCGGCAGCCACAGCAGCATCACCCCGAAAGCCACCGCCATCGCCGCGGCGAAGATCAGGAAGGGCGCGGCGAAGCCCCAGCGGCCGGCCAGCACGGTGCCGGCGGGGATGCCCAGCACCTGCCCCGCCGCCATCCCGCTCATCACCCAGCCGTTGGCCCAGCCGTGGCGCTCGGCGGGAAAGTAGTCGCCCACGTACGCGGCGGCGGCGCCGGTGAGCACCCCGCCCGCCGCGCCGGTCAGCACGCGCACCAGCAGGAAGCCGCCGTAGCCGTGCACCGCCGCGTGGGCCGCAAGCGCCACCGCCATCGCCGCCGAGCCGGCCAGCAGCATGGCGCGCCGGCCGAACCGGTCCGACACCGGCCCGGCCACCAGCGCCACCGCGGCCACCGCCAGCGAGTAGCCGGCGGCCACCGCGGCCAGGCGCGCCTCGCCCACGCGGAGCTGGCGGGCCACGGTGGGAAGGATGGGCGCCAGGATCATGGCCTGGCTGGTGACGGCGAACACCAGGATCCAGAGCGCCGCCAGCACCACCGCGTCGGGCGGCGGGCGCCGGCCGCGGCTCACCCGCCGGAGCTCGCCAGCCCCAGCCCCTCGCGCACCGACTGGGCGGTGATGTCGAAGCGGTCGGCGTGCCACCCGGCCTGGCCGCCGCGCACCACGATCACCTGCGGCGACTGGTGCTCGATCCCCGTGCGCTCGGCCACGTAGTCCGACACGTCGCGGCGGTCGTTCACGTCCACCATGTACACCGGCACCGGCTCGCCGCCGCTGAGCAGCGACTCCATCTCGCGCCGGGCATTGGCGCTGATCGGGCACTGCGTGCTGTGCTTGAACACCAGCGCCGTCGCTTCGCCCAAGGCGGCGTCGGCGTCCTGAACGCTCATCATCTCCTTCATCTGCACTCCGCTCGCGTGGGTGGGCTTCCCGCGGCGGAAACGACTACGCCCGCCGCACGGAAGCCGTTCCCCCGCGCAACGGGCGTACCGCCGCGTGTACCTGCGGCGGATCGTACAGGCAAAGCCCCTCGACCCCGCTCCGAAATCACCTCGCTGGATCGACACCGCTGAACTGGTCACACGGAGGAACGGAGTACAACGGAGCAACGGAGAACTGCGATGAAGTTCTCCGTTGCTCCGTTCCGCCGTCTTTGCTATGCCCAGTTCGCCGTTCGTTTCCCGTCAGCAGCACCAGGGCGCGCTTTCGCACGAGGCGCAGGCGGTGGCGTTACAGCTGGGCAAGCACGTGGCGGGGCAAGTGACCGTAGGCGGGCAATTGGCCGTGATCGCGTTCGCCTTGACGGTCCCTTTCCCGGTCGGGATCTCAGACGTTTCATACGATTCCACCTGGATGGCCTCGAGTGTAAGCTTCTTCATGGATTCTCCCTCACGGAAGGTGTGATTGGCCACGTGGATGTGCGTGGCCGCGCTGCTGGACCGCCATGTGTCTGGAGGATCACTCCACGCGCCGGCGCATCGATAAAAAAAGCGGCAAATGTCGGGCCTGATACGTGATTTCCGGTTTTCGGCCGGGATATTGGGGCGTGCCCCGGCCGCCACCCACCATCGACAACCCCCCGTAGGAAACCATCCTCCAGCGGAGCAGGCGCGCTGCTGCTGCTCTTGGCGGCGGCGCGCGGCGTCCAGCTCGCTGGATCGGCGCATCGCGGCAGGCGAGGAACCGATCGCGGCGCTACAGGTCCGGTACGGTCGCAAGGTACGACACCGCGTTTGGGCTGCGCAGGCACGCGCGTCCACCGCGCTATGGAGGGGTGGGGTGGACGGTGCGAAGCTAGTCTGCGGGGGTCGACGGATCGGCGCTCGGCGGGTAGCCTTTCAGGGAGGACGGCACCCTCTCAGGCCTGGTACAGCGAGTGAACTTCCGGATCTGGATCCGTATCACAGTCCTGCGAGATCATCGCGGCGCGGCGGATCTGCCGGGCCGCTTCGCCGATTCCACGCGGATCACCTGGCCGCCCTCCCAGCGCCCTCCCGGCTCCAGCCGCACGGGCTCGGCCGCGCACGCCGCCTCCACGCACACGAAGCGCGGGTATGCCCTCTCGCCCAGGTCGGAGATCTCGCGCGCCTTGGCGGCGCCCGGGTTCCACACCACCGCGTCGGGAAAGCCGTGCTTGCGGATCATCACCGTGCGCTCTTCCACCGGGTCGCGCACGCACAGCTCGTCGGGCGTGCGCACGTACACGCGGTCGGTCTCGCGCCCGAAGCGCAGCCGGTCGCCCAGCTGCACGTGGCGCTCGCCGGTGACCTTGTCGTAGAAGCGCACCGCGTCGAGCCCCCGCACCTCGGCGCGCGTGACGTCGGCCACGCGGAAGTAGCTGTGCAGCGCGCAGGTGAAGTCGAAGAGGCGGTCGCCGGTGTTCTCGACGGCGAAGGTCATCGCGAGCGCGTCGCCCAGCTCCACCCGCAGCTCCGCGCGGAAGGCGTGGTCCCACAGCTTCCGCGTCTCCGGCGTGTCGGTCAGCACCAGCAGGGCGTGGGTGGCGGACGACTCGGCCAGCGTCCATGCCGTGGTGCGCGCGAAGCCGTGCTTGGGGAGGGGGCCCTGCCCGGCGAACTGGGGGAAGATGACGGGAACGCCGCCGCGGATCGCCTCGCCCGCCGCCCACCGCGAGCGCGGGCTCAGGTACAGCACGTCGGCGCCCGAGGGCGGGGTCCAGCGCGCCACGTGGGCGCCGTGCAGGTACACCTCCGCGCGCCCGCCGCCGGGAGACGAGAGGACCACGCGCGGCAGCCCGCCCTCGCCGCGCCCGGGCGCGGCGGGCGCCTCCGCCGTCATCGCGTGAGCCGGTAGATGAGGAGCGCCGCGCGCTTGATCTGCTGCGCCAGCGTGGACAGGTCGGCCGTCTCGCGCTCGGTGTGCGAGCCGGCGCCGTGCACCCCCAGCCCGCCCAGCCCGCTCACGTACGGCGCGACGAACGAGATGTCGCCCGCGCCGCGGCGGCCGGGGTCGTTCGCCTCCACGGCGGGGTAGCCCAGGGCGCGGTTCACGCCGTTCAGCGTGGCCAGCAGCGCCAGGTTCCCCTCGGTGGGCGGCATGGACGGGTAGCCCTCGCTGAAGGTGATCTCGGCGCGCGCCTGCGGCAGGCTCTGGGCGACGATCTGGCGCATCCGCTCGCGGGTGCGCTGGAGCTGCTCGTCGGTCAGCGTGCGGATGTCGCCGGTGACGATGGCGGTGCCGGCGATCACGTTGCTCTTGCCGAACGCGGTGCCGCGGCTGGCCCCCGCCTCGAAGCCGGCCTCCGTCCCGCCGACGATCATCCCCGGGTTGTAGGTGAGCCCGGTCTCGCGCAGCTGCGTGCGGAACGCGTCGAGGATGCGCGACGCCTCGTAGATCGCCCCGCTCCCCACGCCCTCGGCGAAGATCCCCGACGAGTGCGCCGAGCGCGCGGTGACCCGCAGCGTCCACCCGCTCGAGCTGCGGCGCGAGGTGACCGCCGTCTCGCGCCCGTCCTCTTCGCGCGAGGCGCCCTCGAACTCGAGCGCGGCGTCGCTGTTCTTCCCCGCCTCGATCAGCTGGGCGCGCGAGATGGAGAGCGGCCGGCCGGGGCTCTCCTCGTCGCCCGTGAAGGCCACCACGATGCGGCGGTCGCGCAGCGCGCCGGCGGCCTCCAGCGCGCGCAGGGCGTACACCACCACCACGTTGCCGCCCTTCATGTCGCTGGTGCCCGGGCCGTTGGCGGTGCTGCCGCTGCGCTGCCAGCGCTGGAACGGGCTGTCCTCTTCGAACACGGTGTCGAGGTGGCCGATCAGCAGCAGGCGCTTGCCCCGCGTGCCCCGGCGCTCGGCGAACAGGTGCCCGGCGCGGCGCAGCGAATCGGGGAGCTCGACCCACCGCGTCTGGAAGCCCGCCGAGTCGAGCTGCGCGGCGAACACGCGGCCCACCTCGCGCACCCCGCGGGCGTTCCCCGTGCCGCTGTTGATGTTCACCGTGCGCTCCAGCAGCGCGACCGCCTCGTCCACGTGCGCGTCCACGTGGGCGGTGATGCGGCGCTCGGCGGCCGAGAGCGGCTGCGCCTGCGCGGCGCGCGGCGCCAGCGCCAGCACGGCGGCCAGCAGCAACGGCGTTCGGGGGATAAGGATGCGGAGCATGGCGTGGAAGTGCGAAGGTGCGCGCCCCCGAAGGCGCGAAAGTGCGCCCGGACGCGGCGCGATCCGCCGATGATGAGAAGCCCAATCTGTCCCGTGCGGCGGCGGCGCGCAAACGGCGCCGCCGCTGCGGTTTTCGCGTCAGCGCGGCACGGTCGGGCCGGCGCCGCCCGGCGTGGGGATCACGATGGTGTCGCGCGGCCCGGCCGGGTTGGGCACCGGCACCGTGGGCGGCGCCGGCGGCAGCACGATCACCGGCGGGGGCGCGGGCGGCGGTGCCGGCGGCAGCACCACCGGGGGTGGCGCCGGCGGGGGCGCGGGCGGCGGTGCCGGCTGCGGTTGAGGCTGCTGCGGCTGCGGTTGCGGCTGCTGCGGCTGTGGGCGAGGCTGCTGCGGCTGCGCCGGCGGCGGGCTGGGCCGGGGTCTCGGCGCGGGTGCGCTGGGCGGCGCGGGCCGGGGGCTCGGCGCGCTGGGCGGGAATGTGATCACCGGCGCAGGCGGAGGCGACGACGGTGAGATCCCCGGCGTCGGCTGGATGCCCGGCGGCGGCGAAGGCGGCGCGGACGGCGCGGGGCTGGACGGCTGCTCTCCGCCCCCATCGCCCCCGTCCGGCGTGGACGCGGGTGCGGGCGCGTCGGTGTCGCCCGGCGTCTCCCCCTCCTGCGGCACCTGCTCGTCGGGCTCGGCGGGCGCGCCGCTGACCGGCGTTTCCCTCCCGGGCATGTCGTCCGCATCGGGGCCGTCGCCACCCATCGCCCACACCGCCGCCCCGCCCAGCCCGGCAAGGAGCAGCAGCCCCAGCAGGAGCGCCGGCGTGCGGCTGCGCTTGCGCGGTGCGGCTGCATCGGCGCGTGGGCCCGCGGCCGCGGCGACCGTCTCGCGCGGGGCCGGCGAACGCGGCGGCGGCGGCGGAGACGGGGGCGGTGCGGGGGCGGCTTTGGCCGCGGGCTCGGCCTGGATCACCGTGCGGTCGTCGAGCGCCGCGGCGGCGCCCAGGCCGGCGGGCGCCAGCACCGTGCCCTCGTCCTCGTGCATGGCGGTGCTCAGCGCCGAGCAGAAGGCGTCGGCGTCAGGGTAGCGCGCCTCGGGGTCCTCCTCCATCGCCCGCTCGATCACGGCTTCGACGGCGGGCGGCACCTGCGGCGCGAACTCGCAGATCGGGCGCACGGGCTCGCGGCCGCGCAGGCGCCGCCCCTCGCCGCCGGCGAACGGCTTTTCGCCGGTGAGCAGCTGGTAGCCCACCACCCCCAGGCTGAACACGTCGGCCGCGGGGGTCAGGTGGTGCTCGCCGCGCATCTGCTCGGGGGCGGCGTAGGCGGCGGTCAGCGGGTTCTCGCCGCCGATGGTGCGGGTGAGCTCCTCGTCGTCGGTCGCCACGCGCGCGATGCCGAAGTCCAGCACCACCACGCGGAAGGGGTCGTCGTCGTGCGGCTCGGCCAGGAAGATGTTCCCCGGCTTCACGTCGCGGTGGATGATCCCCGCGCCGTGCCCCACCGCCACGCCCTCGGCCGCCTCGCGCAGGATCTGCAGCGCCACGTCGGTGCCGGGGCGGCCGTCGTCCTTGAACAGCTGCGCCAGGTTCTTCCCGCGCAGCATCTCCATCACCAGGAACTCCAGCCCCAGGTCGGGATCGGTGCCGAAGTCGTGCACCGTGATCACGTTGGGGTGGTGCGGGAGCGCCGCGGCCGCGCGGGCCTCGCGCTCGAAGCGCTGGCGGAGGCGCTCGCGGGTGCCGGGGTCGGGCGGGGCCAGCGTGATCACCTTCACGGCCACGTCGCGCCCCAGGCGCTCGTCCACGGCGCGATACACCGCCGCGAACCCGCCCAGGCCGATCACCTCTTCGATGCGGTACCGCTTCACCAGCGTCTTGCCGGCGAGCAGGTTCTCCAGTCCAGACATCCGCGTGTGTCCAGGGCTTCCGGCGGGCGGGGCGGGTGCCCCGCGGAGAACCGCTCTGCACGGCAAGATGCGAACCGGGGGCGTGGAAGAAGGTGGGGGTCGGGTGAGCGGGATCAGGCGGAGATGTTTGCGCGCCCCCGTCGCATCACGATCAGGTACGCGCGAATGCGAGCAGGGGCGCGATGTCGCCATGGTCGGCGGCGCGTAGCGCGGCGATGTACTCGGAGCGGAGCTCGCCCGTGTTCACGAGCGAGCCACGCCCCCTGCCCCACGGTAGCGGCCGGATGCCCTCCTTGAGCATGAACAGGTCAGCCATCATCCGGGCATGGCGGCCATTTCCGTTGGGGAACGGGTGAATCGCGACCAGCCGGTGGTGAAGCCGGACGGCGATCTCATCGGGCGGGTACACGTTCGCCTCCTTCCACAGCGAGGCGTCGGCCACCAGCTCACGCACTGCCACGCGGATGCCGAACTTGTCAATGCCGATGTTCTTGTTGGTGAGCCGGGTGCTGCCGGCCCATTCCCACACTTGGTCGAACATGCGCCTGTGCAGCTCGTACGCGAACTCGTCGGTCAGTACGTGTCTGGCGCGGATCGCGCGCACGGCCCACGCGAAGCCAGCCGCGATATTCGCCTCCTCCGCTTCGTTCAGTTCTGCCCGGGTGACGATGTGGTCCGGGATCAGGCCTTCCGACTCGTCGGGGTCGAGCGGCGTTGCGCCATCCGGCAGCCCGTCATTCTCAGAGCTCATCCGGAAGCGTCCACAGCAGCGATGGATCCTGGAGCAGCGACTGACGGATCTCTTCGACACGAGCCCGCTGTTCCGCGGCGCCCGTCGCCTGGTCTTCCATCCGCATGGAGTGGTGGACCTGGCCTGCCATGAACCGGGCGACGCGAGTCGCGCGGTCTTCCAGCGTTTCGTGCACGGGCCGCACGGGAACGATGACGTAATGAAGTTCCGCACCCAGCGCACGCGCTGCCTCGCGGAGTGTTCCCAGCGTCACCGCTTCGTCTGCCTCGCGGCGTTCCAGTTCCGCAATGGCCTGTCGGCTCACACCGAGGCGGCGTCCGAGGTCTTGCTGTCTCATGCCGAGCGCGTTGCGGAGCGAACGAAGCCACCCGCCTCGAGGTGGTTGAAGCACGGGTGCCGCCTTGCGAATGCTGGTATAACGGGCTTCGAGCTGCTTGCGATGCAAGCTGGTCAGGCGTTGTGTCATGAAAGCAATCCCTTGCTTGGGTACTTCTTTGTAAGCAAGGTATAACTTGCTTACAAGCGAACAAAAGTCAAGGTATAACTGTCATTTCCTCTTCGTGCATGCATGCTATTGCTTGCGCAGCCAGGTCACTGCTCCGTCCTGCGATTGCGGTCAACCGTAATCGGCAGCAGGTTCCCAGCAGTTAGACCAACATGCACCGGGGGGCTTGGGCGAATGGATCGCAACTTCCACAACGTCTACACGCACGGGTTCGTGCGCGCGGCGGTCTGCATCCCCTCGGTACGGGTGGCCGACCCCGCGTACAACACCGAGCGGATCCTGGGGCTGGCCCGCCGCGCGCACGAGATGCACGCCGCGGTGGCGCTCTTCACCGAGCTGGGGATCAGCTCCTACACCGCCGACGACCTCTTCCACCAGAGCGCCCTCCTCGACGCCGCCGTGCAGGCGATCGGGCGCATCGTGCAGGAGTCGGTGTCGCTCACGCCCGTGCTGCTGGTGGGCGCGCCGCTGCTGTTCGAAGGGAAGCTGTTCAACTGCGCGGTGGTGATCCACCGCGGGCGCATCCTGGGGATCGTGCCCAAGAGCTACCTTCCCAACTACCGCGAGTTCTACGAGAAGCGGCAGTTCACCTCGGGGCGGATGGCCGTGTCGCGAGAGGTGCGCCTGCTGGGGCAGGAGGTGCCGTTCGGGAACGACCTGGTGTTCGACGCCGTGAACCTGGAGGGTTTCCGGCTGGGGGTGGAGATCTGCGAAGACGTGTGGGTGCCGATCCCCCCCAGCACCTGGCTGGCCATGGCCGGCGCGACCGTCGTCGCCAACCTGAGCGCCAGCAACATCACCCTGGGGAAGGCCGAGTACCGCCGCGAGCTGTGCGCCGCCCACAGCGGGCGGATGATCTGCGCCTACCTGTACTCCGCGGCCGGGCCGGGCGAGTCGACCACCGACCTGGCGTGGGACGGGCACGCCATGATCCACGAGAACGGCGAGCTGATCAGCGAGAGCCAGCGCTTCGCCGACGACGAGCAGGTGATCGCCGGCGACGTGGACCTGGAGCGGCTGGCGCAGGACCGCATGCGGATGACCAGCTACAACGACTCCACCGGCGTGTACCGCGACCGCATCCGCGAGGTGCGCACGGTGCCGTTCGAGTTCGCCGTGCCCGCGGCCACCGTTCCGCTGATGCGCACCGTGCCGCGCTTCCCCTACGTCCCCGACGACCCGGCGCTGCTCGACCAGCGCTGCTTCGAGGCGTACAACATCCAGGTGCACGGCCTGATGAAGCGCCTGACCGCCACGGGGATCGAGAAGATCGTGATCGGCGTGTCGGGCGGGCTCGACAGCACCCACGCGCTGATCGTGGCGGCACGGACGATGGACCGGCTGGGGCTGCCGCGCACCAACATCCTGGGCTACACCATGCCCGGCTTCGCGACCAGCTCGGGGACCAAGGACAACGCGTGGGCGCTGATGCGCTCGCTGGGGATCACCGCGCAGGAGATCGACATCCGCCCCAGCGCCACGCAGATGCTGAGGGACCTGGGCCACCCGTTCGCCCAGGGCCAGCCGGTGTACGACGTGACCTTCGAGAACGTGCAGGCGGGGGAGCGCACCAGCCACCTCTTCCGCCTGGCCAACCAGCAGAACGGGATGGTGCTGGGCACCGGCGACCTGAGCGAGATCGCGCTGGGGTGGAGCACCTACGGCGTGGGCGACCAGATGTCGCACTACAACGTGAACGGGTCGGTGCCCAAGACGCTGATCCAGTACCTGATCCGCTGGGTGATCGGGAGCCGCCAGTTCGACGACGAGACGGGGCGCGTGCTGCAGGCCATCGTGGACACCGAGATCAGCCCCGAGCTGGTGCCGCACGCCGCGGGTGAGGACGACACCTCGGCCCCCGCGCAGAAGACCGAGGAGACGATCGGGCCGTACGAGCTGCAGGACTTCAACACCTACTACGTGACGCGCTTCGGCTTCCGGCCCAGCAAGGTGGCGTTCCTGGCGCTGCACGCCTGGGGCGACGCGGCGCGCGGCACCTGGCCCGCGCTGGTGCCGCAGGGCAAGCGGCGCGCGTACGACCTGGGCACCATCCGCCGCTGGCTGGAGGTGTTCGCCTGGCGCTTCTTCAAGATCAGCCAGTTCAAGCGCTCCGCCATGCCCAACGGCCCCAAGGTGGGCTCCGGCGGCTCCCTCTCCCCCCGCGGCGACTGGCGCGCCCCCAGCGACAGCGAGGCGACGGTGTGGCTGGAGGAGCTGAAGCGGAACGTGCCCGAGGGGTGATTCGTGAAGGTACGGAGGTACGGAGGTACGGAGGATGTAGGTTACCCGCCCAGATCGTCGGTGGTGAGACAGGAGAGGCCCGCTCCGGCTGGAGCGGGCCTCTCCGTATCCGGAGTATCCGGGGTGGACGAAGCAGCCGGCGCGTAGCGCCCCAGGTCCCTCTCCCAGGTTGTTTTGGGAGAGGGACAGCCGCGAAGCGGCAGGGTGAGGGCCCCCGCGGGGCGGATCCGGGATCGCCTTCCCCGGGGATTTGGCGGCGTTGCGTAACTTCTTGCCCCGCAACCGACAAGATCCGATCCCGTGGCACGGGGCTGGCGAGGAGAAACGCGACCCGGCCGGAGGGCGGCCGGGGGCCTCACGCCACCCTGGTATCGCATTGCCGCAGCCCGCCGTCCGCCCAGAGCCCATCGAACCCGCCGCGGACGACGTGGTGGCCTCGCTGGCGCTGGTGGAACGCGAGCTGGCGGAGACCGGCGAGCTTCCCCCCGACAACGAGCTGGCGCACGAGGCGGAAGAGTTCGCCGAGGTCGCCGAGCGCCCCCGCAGCTTCCCGTGGGGGCGCTGGCTGCTGATGGCGGCGTTCGTGGCGCTGGCCGTGCGCCTGGTGGTGCCGCAGCTGGGGCCGCTGGAAGATTCCGTCTCCATGCTGCGCAACATGGTGCCCGGCTTTCTGGTGGCGGCGGCGCTGGTGCAGGTGCTCCGCTACCGCTTCGGCGGGATGATGCTGCGCGAGATCGTGAAGCTCACCGGCGACGATCTCCCCCCCGGGCGGGCGATGGCGGTGTGGACGGCGTCGGGGAGCGTGGGGCTGGTGGCCGGCGGGCCGCTGGGGATGGCCGGCTCCACCTTCCGCTGGCTGCGCGGCGCGAAGGTGAGCCCCGAGGGCGCGCTGCTGGCGAGCTGGCTCCCCACCGTGCTGAACGTGGCGGTGATGATGGCGCTGGGCGTGGTGGGCGCCCTGGAGTACATCGCCGCGAAGGGGTTCACCGCCAGCGTGACCGCCGTGGCCGTGGCGCTGGGGGTGATCGGCGCGGCCGGCGCGTTCCTGTGGTGGGCGGCCGGGCACCCCGCGCCCGCCGAGCGGCTGGCCCTGGCCGGCGCGCGGAAGTGGGCACGGATGCGGAAGCAGCCCTCGCCCGAACGGGAGGTGCGCGAGCGGGTGGAGGCCACCTACGAGGCGCTGGCGCTGCTCCGGGCCAAGGGGTGGACGCGCCCCATGGCCTGCGCCCTGATCATGGCGCTGCTCGACGCGTTGACGCTGTGGCTGGTGTTCGTGTCGCTGATGCACGTGGTGTCGCCCCACGTGTTCTTCGCCGGCTACGCCATCCCCATGATGATCAGCAAGGTGGGCGTGGTGCCGGGCGGGGTGGGGCTGGTGGAGGGGATGATGGTGGGCGTGTTCGTGGCCGTGGGCGAGCCGGCCGCGGTGGTGGCGCTGGCGGTGGTGGGCTACCGCCTGCTGGCGTTCTGGCTCCCCAACCTGCTGGGCTTCGCGGTGCTCCCCTTCATGAAGGCCAGGCCGCGGAAGGCACGCGCCGCCGCGGCGGTGGAAGGCGTCACCGCCGCGCCGCCCCGCTGAGCACGCACTCGCGCAGCGGCGGCAGGTGCTGCAGCCTGGCCACGTTGCGGTTGTGCCGGAACACGCGCTTCACGTCGGACGGCAGCCCGGCATCCAGCCTCTCCAGGTACCCGTCGTACAGCCCCACGGCGCGCTCCTCGGCCGCCAGCGCGGCGGCGCACGCCTGCCGGAGCGGGCGCGGCGGAACGGCGGCACCGCTCCAGCGGCTGGCCGGCGCGGTCCTGCCGCGGTCGCGATAGAGCCAGGCGATCATCTCGGCGTGCGCTCGCTCGCTCTCGGCCCACCCCGCGAACGGCTGCGCGCCGGCGTGGTCGCGGCCCAGCCGCTCGTACTCGGCGGCGGTGCGGTACTCTTCCTGGATCATCACGTCCATCGCGTCGAGCACCGGGTCGCGCGGCGGCACCCGCCCGGCGCCCAGCGCCACGGCGGCGGCCGCAAGCACCGCGAGCCACTTGATCCGTCCCGTCATCCCCCCATCTCCTGGCCGGTGTCCGTCGAAACCTTCCATGCACGCACTACGGGGCATGGTAGCGGTTCGATTCATACCGCGTGACGGGAGATGGAAGGAAGCTCCCACAGCAGCATGATCTCCGCGCGCTGAGTAGAGGCCGACCCGGCCGCGGACGCCGGTTTCTCGAGCCGGACCTTTCGAGGTGGGGGCGGCGACCTTCGCCATTGACTCGCCGGAGCCCAGCACCCTATGATTGGATGCTGGTTTTTTAGCACCCACCTCCGGAGCGTTCCCATGGGTTTCGCCCACCGCCTCGCCTGCCTGGCACTGCTCTGCTGCGCCGCCACCCTCTCCGCGCAGCCCGCCCGCCCCCCGGACGACGGCACGCTGGTGCGGCGGATCGACGCCTACCTCGCGCCGTTCGCGGCGCGCGAGCTCTCGGGCACGCTGCTGGTGGCGCGCGGCGGGCGCGTGCTGCTGGAGCGCTCGTTCGGGAGGGCCAGCCACGAGCACGGCGTGCCGTTCACCCCCGCCACCCCCACCAACGTGGCGTCGATCACCAAGCCGTTCACGCTGATCATCGCCATGCAGCTCGTGGACGCCGGCCGCCTGGCGGTGACCGACACGGTGGCGCGCTGGCTGCCGGAGTACGTGCACGGCCGGCGGATGACGGTGGAGCAGCTCATGAGCCACACCGCCGGCGTACCCCACCGCCTCCTGGCCGACGATGCGCAGGAGGA
>DASWMA010000139.1:0-6602 GCA_036399995.1 Longimicrobium sp.
AAGACCTGTGGGCCTTCAACGAAGAGGTGGTGGCGCGCGCCATCGCCGAGTCGCCCGTCCCGGTGATCTCGGCCGTGGGGCACGAGACCGACTTCACCATCGCCGACCTGGTGGCCGACCTGCGCGCGCCCACCCCCTCCGCCGCCGCCGAGGCTGCGGTGCCCGATCAGAGTGCGGTGCGGCGGCGGATGGAGGACCTGCGCGAGCGGCTGACCAGCTGCACGCGCGAGCGCATCGCCGACGGGCGCGAGTCGGTGTTCAACGCGCGGCTCGACCTGAAGGCCGCCGCCGAGCGCGGGCTGCGTGCCCGGCGCGAGGGGGTGGCGGCGCAGGCGGCGCGGCTGCAGGCGCTTTCGCCACTGAACGTGCTGGCGCGCGGCTACGCGGTGCCGCTGGATGCCGGGGGAGGCGTGCTGCGGCGCGTGGGCGACTTTCGCCCCGGCGCCGCGTTCGACCTGCGGGTGGCGGACGGCTCGGTGCCCTGCCGCGTGGACGACCGACGGACGGAGGGATGATGACGACGCACGACACGCACGCCGAGCCGGCGTGGACCTTCGAGAGCGCGCTGGAGCGGCTGAACGAGATCGCCGACGCGCTGGAGGGCGACGGGATGGAGCTGGACGACTCGCTCCAGCTGTTCGAGGAGGGGGTGCGCCTCCTCCGCTTCGCCGAGACCGTGCTGGCCGGCGCCGACCAGCGCGTGCGCATGCTGCTGGAAGAGGCCGGCGGCGGCTTCCGCATGGACGACTTCCCCGAGGCGCTGTGACCGCGGCCCTCCTGTCTCCCGAGACGGAGATGGAGGCGTTCCTGGGGCGCGAGCGCGAGCGGGTGAACGCCGCGCTGGTGTCCGTGGCCGACGCCGTCGTCGGCGACGCGCCCGCGTGGCTGCGCGAGCCGATGCGCTACGCGCTGGCCACGCCGGGGAAGCGCATCCGCCCCATCCTGTGCACGAGCGCCTGGCGCGCCGTCCGCGGCGGCGACGCGCCCGACGCGGTGGTTCGCCTGGCGTGCGCGGTGGAGGTGGTGCACACCTACTCGCTGGTGCACGACGACCTCCCCAGCATGGACGACGACGCGCTCCGCCGCGGCCGCCCCACCGTGCACACCCGCTACGGCCTGACCCCGGCGATGCTGGCCGGTGCCGCGCTGATCCCCGCCGCCGTTCAGGTGCTGGACCGCGCCGCGTGCGAGCTGGGGCTCGACGCCGTCACCCGGAGCGCGCTGGTGGCCGAGCTCTGCCGCGCCGGCGGCGCCGCGGGGATGGTGGGCGGGCAGCTGATGGACCTGGAAGGCGAGGGGCAGGCGCTGGACTCCGATGCACTGGAGGCCGTCCATCGCCGCAAGACCGGCGCGCTGCTGGCCGCCTCGCTCCGCCTGGGCGGGATCGCCGCGGGCGCGGACGGGGCGGCGCTCGCGGCCCTGTCGGAGTACGGAGAGGACCTGGGGCTCGCCTTCCAGATCGTGGACGACGTGCTGGACGTGACGGGCGACGCCGAGCAGCTCGGCAAGACCGCCGGCAAGGACGAGAGCGCCGGGAAGACGACGTACCCGGCGCTCTTCGGACTCGAAGGCGCCCGGGCGCGCGCGGCGGGCTACGTGGCCGCGGCCGTGTCGGCGCTGCGGACGGGGGGGATCGAGAGCGACGCGCTGGAGGGGCTCGCGAGGTACGTGCTGGAGCGGAGGCACTGATCTCGAAGCACCCGCAACGGAGCGAATGCGCAGGCGGTCAAGGCTGGTTCTGATCCACCCATTCCTCCACGAGCGTGCGCAGCTCCACGAACTGCAGGTCGTCGGCGTCCAGGTGGAAGGGTGAGGAGATCCGCGGAAGGTCGGTCAGGAACGCGCGGTAGCGATCCGCCATCTTCGCGGCGGACGGGAGCATGACGGAACCATCGAGCGATGTCGCCAGCCAGTTTCGTACGGCGCGAATCGCCCTGTCGACGGACCCTTCGTGCACCTTGATGTCCTGCCCGGCGATGTCGGAGCAGAACTTCTGGTAGCGGAACCGTTCCCTGTCCAGGATCAACGCCCGCTTCCGCTTCTGCCGGCCGGCGCCGAACTCGCGCGCGCCAAGAAAAAGCCCCAGTTCAAGCGGCATGTTGAACCGGGGCAGTCTTTCGGTCGGGTCGAGCTCTGTTCGCGAGATGTCGTGGATCCCGTGGCGACACTCACGGATGATCCGGTTGATCTTCGAGATGCGCACCTCGCTGCTGTCGTCCACCTCCAGCGAGCACCGGGCAAGAAAGCCGCAGTCGTGAACGGCGAACACCAGCGCCCGGAAGGTCTCCTGGTACTCCGGGTCGAACGGGCAGTTGATGAAAACGCTTTCGTCGTAGCTGGGCGCCCGCATCCGAGCCTCTTCTACGCCGCGAGCGCGCGGGTTGCCGCGGAGCGCGAGCTCCGGCTCGACCTGGTGGAACGAGCACCGGCCGTGGAGGAAGCGTGGCCGTTCCCGGTGCGGGCGTCACGAGCGGAGATGACGGCGGAGCGCACGTCGTCCCGGTTCAGACGGCCGGTGTCGTTCGACTTCTTCACGGTGCGGAGCTGCTTCTTCGCCATGAATCACCTCGTGGGGGACGCGGAAGCCGGTTCGCTCAATCTATCGCAATGCCGCGCGGGTCAGAAGACCCCCGGCTCGCGACCTCCCGGTCGACGCCCAGTCAGGGGAGCCACCATCGGCCCACAGGGAATGATCGGCGCCGCCCCGCCGTTCGTCGTTCGAGCTGTTGAAGCCTCACGCAGTTTGTGAGGCTTTTCGTCGTTGTTGCTGCGGCTTCAGCCGCCGGTGCGGTGCCGGCGGGCGGCGCCGATCAGTAGATGAACACCGGGGTGCCCACGTCGACCTCGTGGTAGAGGAAGCGGGCGGCCTCGTTGGTCATGCGGATGCAGCCGTGCGACACGTTCTGCCCCAGCAGCTCGGGGGCGTTGGTGCCGTGCACGGCGATCCCCTCGCCCAGGAAGAGCGCGGTGGTGCCCAGCATCCCCGTCTCCCAGCGCCGGGGGTCGTCAGCGTCGGGAATGGGCACCTTGCGCTCGATGTAGGCCCAGTCGGGCACGTACCAGCGCGGGTTCTTCTCCTTGCGCTGCACGCGGAACATCCCGCGGGGGGTGGAGAAATCCCACTTCTGCCCCGCCCCCTCGAGGCGCGTGCCGGTGCCGGTGCCCACGATGGCCGACCAGAGCACCCGCGAGCCCTCCATCAGGTGCAGCCGGTGCTCGGCCAGCGAGATCACCAGGTAGCGCCCCTCCACGTTCACCGGCGGGTCGCGGTAGCGCTCGGTGCCCTCGCCCTCCACGCCATGCTCCAGCGCCAGCGGCCCCCCGGGGAGCTGCGCCAGCGCCGGCCGCGCCCCCATCGCCATCACCGCGGCCAGCGCCGCGAAGAACATCCGCTTCGTCATCTCGCTCCCGTAGTTCCGCACTCCGTCCCTCGTCCCCCGGACTTCCGCCCTACTCCAGCAATTCCCGCTGCGCGCGGCGGACGCGCATCAGCTGGTACACGTGCGCGATCTCGCCGCCCAGGATGAACACGAACGCCGAGTAGTAGATCCACAGCACCAGGATCACCGGCGACACCAGCGCGCCGTAGATGCGCTCCCAGCTGGTTGCGTACCCCACGTAAAGCGCGAAGAGCCCCTTCAGCAGCTCCCACGCCAGCGAGCTGAAGGTGGCGGCGACCATCGCCATCCGCCACGGCGTGCGGCGCCGCGGCAGGTAGCGGTAGATCAGCACGAACATCAGGAAGATGAAGAGGAAGGCCAGGATGCGCGCCCAGAGCGCCTGCAGCGTGGCCACCTCCTCGCTCCCCCCGATCCCCAGCAGCCCGATCCCCAGCCGCTGCGCCGCGTCGATCGCCACGGTGATCCCGGTGTTGGCCACGAACAGCGTGCCTGCCAGGAACACCATCTGCAGGTCGAACACCTTCCCCTCCACGATCCCCCGCTCGGCCGGGAGGTCGAAGATCTCCTTGAGCGACGACCGCAGCGTGCCGATCAGCCGCGACGACACCCACAGGAACAGCACCAGGCCGAGGACGCCGAAGGAGGTGCGCCCGGCCAGCACCACGTCCACGATCTGGTAGGTGCGGGTGACGACGGTCTCGGTGGGGGGGAGGATGGTGACGATGTAGTCGACCGCCGCCTTGCGCGGGTCGCTCACCACGCGGGAAAGGACGATCCCGAAGAAGCCGATCAGCATCAGCAGGAAGGGGATCGCCGCGAACAGGACGTCGAAGGCGATCCCCCCGGCCAGGAAGAAGATGTCGTCTTCCCCCGCCTTGGTGTAGAGCCGGGCGATGAAGTCGCCCCCGCCGCGAAAGGTGCGCGCGAGGGCCGCCAGCGCGGCCCTCGGCACGTTCACCCGGCGCACCCAGCGCCTGCGTTCCACCACCGTCTCGGCTTTCCCCTCCATCGCCAGTCCAGCGGGCGCGCGCCGCCGCCCGTTCAGGTGAGGTCGCCGGACGACTCCTCGGTGGCCACGCTCACCACCACCACGTCGGCGTCGCGGATCGCGGCGACCGACACGCCCGCGGCCGCGGGCTCGCCGCCGTCGCGGCCCAGGGTGGAGCGGTAGGCGCGCTTGGCGTCGTCCACGCGGCGCTGCAGCTCTTCGCGCGCGTCGCGGGCGGCGTCCACGCCCGCGTCGAGCGCGGCGCGCGCCTGCTGCACCCGCGTGCTCACGCCGCCGCGCACGCTCTCCACCGTGCCGCCAACCCGCTCGCGGGCGCGGCCCACGCGGTCGGCCACGCTGTCGCGGGCGCCGCTCACGCGCCCCTCCACGTCTTCGCGCAGGCGGCGCGCGGCGCCGGCGATCTCGGCCTGGGTCTCGGGGCCCGAGCGCGGGGCCAGCAGCAGCGCGGCCGCGGCGCCCACCAGCACGCCAAGCAGGAACGTGCCGGAGCCCCCGCCGCGCGTTTCGATCACGAGGGTGGGGAGGTCGTCGTAGTCCGCCATGGTGGGGATCGGGATGGGCTGGGGTCCGGTTCTTACGGCCTCGGCTGGGGGCCGGTGCCGCCGCTGGTGAAGACGGGGCGGGCGTGGTGCGCGGGCGCGCCGTTCTGCGGCTCGCGCGCCAGGGCCCCCCGCAGGCGCTCCAGGTCGACCGGCTTCTGGAAGAAGTAGTCGGCCTCGTTCTCCAGCTGCCGCTCCACCCCGTCGCCGCCGCAGCCGGCGGTGATCACGATGAAGGTGACCTCGTTCCCCGCCTCGCGCCGCACCCGCCGCAGGATGGTGAGTCCGTCGGTGTCGGGGAGGTAGTAGTCGCAGACCACCGTGTCGGGGTGGAAGTCGCCCAGCCGCCGCAGCCCCGTTTCGCCGTTGGCCGCCGAGGTGACCGTGTAGCCCTCCTCGGCGAGCAGGCTCTCCAGCGCCTCACGCGCACCCGGCTCGTCTTCGATGACCAGAATACGTTGTGCAGCCATTGCCCTGCAACCTCGCGGTGCGCGGAACGTCATCCCTCGCCCGTTGGAAAAGGCAATGGTCATGCCACGTCCCGCGAAACATCTGGATATCCGAGATCGCGGATGTTGCTGAATTTCCGTGCTTTATCGAACAAAGGTTGTACATCGCCGTCGCCCGTCCCGCCTCCTTCCACCCCTGCGATGGCGCCTCGACGTCCCCGTGATGCCGTGAGTCCATCGCCCAGGATCAGCGTGGACTCAAGACCGTCAGAACCGCATGAACGCAGAGCATCGGAGGAAGGGGAGTCAGGGGGACAACCGCGGCGAAGCTCTCCCCCTGACTCCCTCTCCTCCGATGCTCGCGGCGAAGCCGCCCTCGCCGTTCAGGGTGACTACGGGAATGAGAAACGGGCCGCGCTCCGGTTGGAAGCGCGGCCCGTCGTCAGTCGTACGAAGCCGAGCGTTACGCCGTGGCGACGGCCTCGGGGCTGACGGCGCGGTTGAGCCGGTTGCGCAGCTCGTCTTCCTCGATCCCCAGCATGGTGGCGGCGCGCGAATGGTCGCCGTCCACGAAGGAGAAGGTCTTGAGCACCACGGTGCGCTCGACCTGCGCCAGCGGCGTGCCCACGGGGATGCGCAGCTCGCGGTCGTCGGTCTGGATCAGCTCGTGGGCGCGCAGGTCGGCCAGGGTGATCTGGTCGCCGCGGCAGAGGATCACGGCGCGCTCCAGCGCGTTCTTCAGCTCGCGGACGTTGCCCGGCCAGCGGTAGGTGTTGATGAACTCCGTGGCCTCGGGAGCGAAGCCCTTGATCTTCTTCTGGTTTTCCTCGGAGAAGCGGCGGAGGAAGTGCTCGGCCAGCAGCCGCACGTCGCCGCGCCGCTCGCGCAGCGGCGGAAGCGTGAGCGGGATCACGGCCAGGCGGTGGAAGAGGTCGTCGCGCAGCTCGCCGCTCTCCAGCGCCCTGGTGATGTTCTTGTTGGTGGCGCTCACCACGCGGATGTCCACGTGGATCTCCTTCTTGCCGCCCAGGCGGCGGAAGGAGCGCTGCTCCAGCGCGCGCAGCAGCTTGACCTGGATGTCGGCCTCCATCTCGGCCACCTCGTCCAGGAAGAGCGTGCCGCCGTCGGCCAGCTCGAAGCAGCCCGGCTTCTCGTTGATGGCCCCGGTGAAGGCGCCCTTCTCGTGGCCGAACAGCTCGTTCTC